>NZ_JBJJLO010000039.1:0-50042 GCF_046230915.1 Pseudomonas sp. KCJK8993 | reverse complement strand
CGGACACCTCACCGTTTCTCTTCAAACCGATTCAGTCTGTCGAGGCGCGCTAATGTAGTCGAAAGCTTTTCAGATGGCAAAGGTTTTTTTCAGAATTTTCATGCGCTTAAGCACTTTTCTGGTTTTCAGGGCCTGCACGCCCCTGCGGCACACGGCAAACCGGCCAATCTTCGGCTCGCTCCAGGCTGCCGTGCACCTACAGGGGTGCAGCCCAGCGGGCCGCGCGACCTACCGTCCGGAGCAAAGCCTGACTCATCAGTCAGTCACGGCGCTTTACCGGGCCGGTCATGCTGGGTAACTTCTGCTGCACTTCTAATACAAGGAATTGCGTCATGAGTGAGTTGATTTCCTACCATCTCGAAGACGGTATCGCGACCCTGACCTTGAGCAATGGCAAGGTCAATGCCATCTCCCCGGACGTGATTGCCGCGTTTAATGCCGCACTGGACCAGGCCACCGCCGATCGCGCGGTGGTGATCATCACTGGCCAGCCAGGGATCCTCTCCGGCGGCTATGACCTCAAGGTCATGACCGCAGGTCCCAAGGAGGCCGTGGCCCTGGTGACCCTGGGCTCGACCCTGGCCCGGCGCTTGCTGTCCCATCCGCTCCCGGTGATCGTCGCATGCCCTGGGCACGCAGTAGCCAAGGGCGCCTTCCTGTTGCTGTCGGCCGATTACCGTATCGGTGTCGAGGGGCCCTTCAGCATCGGCCTCAACGAAGTGCAGATCGGCATGACCATGCACCACGCCGGCATCGAGTTGGCCCGTGACCGCCTGCGGCGCTCGGCCTTCCACCGCTCGGTGATCAACGGCGAGATGTTCGACCCGCACAGCGCGGTGGATGCCGGCTTCCTCGACAAGGTAGTCAGCGCCGAAGAGCTCCAGAGCGCCGCCCTGGCCGCTGCGCGCCAGTTGAAGAAGATCAACATGGTGGCCCACAAGAACACCAAGCTGAAGGTACGCAAGGCCCTGCTGGAAAGCCTGGACAACGCCATCCGCGAAGACCAGCAGCACCTGGGCTGATACACCAGGCCCGTTGTCCCATGGCCCGGCCTCGCGCCGGGCTTTTTCATGGGCGTCGACCGCGCATGGTCCCGCGCCCATCGGCATATACGCTCCAATATAGAGCGCCTTCCATCCAGCATGGCAATTGCCGAAAACAGTGCACACTCGTACACTGCGCGACTCTTTGTCCCCAGCGCGGTGGGTCGTTTAGATGCTGTATCTATTACGTATGTCATTGATGGGACTGCACTTTATTGCCGCTGGCACACTAGGCCTGCTGCTGGCGCTGTGTCGTCCCCTGAACCCGGACAACAGCCGCCTGTGCGCCCGCCTCTATGCCTGGCCAGCCATGCGCATCCTGGGCCTGAAGCTCAAGTCCGAGACCGGCCCGCTGATGGATAAACCGCAAAGCTGCGTGATCATCGCCAATCACCAGTCCAACTACGACCTGTTCGTGTTCGGCAATGTGGTGCCACGACGCACCGTGTGCATCGGCAAGAAGAGCCTGAAATGGGTCCCGTTTTTCGGCCAGCTGTTCTGGCTGGCCGGCAATGTGCTGATCGATCGCGGCAACCCGCACAAGGCCCGGCGCTCCATCGTCACCACCACCCATACCCTGCAGCACAAGGACACCTCGATCTGGGTGTTTCCCGAGGGCACGCGCAATAGCGGCAAGGAGTTGCTGCCTTTCAAGCGCGGTGCGTTCCAGATGGCCATCGCCGCCGGGGTACCGATAGTGCCGGTGTGCGCCAGCACTTACACCCGGCACATGCGCCTGAACCGCTGGAACAGCGGCCAGATCCTGATCCGCTCGCTGCCGGCGATCCCCACCGCCGGCCTGGGCATGGACGATATCCCGCACCTGATGGCCCAGTGTCGCCAGCAGATGCTCGAGTGCATCGCCAGCATGGATCGTCAACTGCAATCGGCCTGAACCGCCTGCCTCCACGCCAGCCCGCCCCGTGCGGGCTTTTATTTGCGCGAACTCGGCTTCTATCCGGGACTCTGATGCTGCAATGCAGGCTAAGCTGCTGATTTGCCACCGCTCCCTTGATAAGAAGAAGTGAACCTGAACCATGGGTAGAGTTGTTGCTGCCGCCGTCTACAGCGGCGGAAAGAAAGTCACGGACATCAGCCTCGACGAGGGCGCGGCCTGGGCGGCCAAGCCCGGGCATTTCGTCTGGATCGGCCTGGAAGAACCCAACGCCCACGAACTGGCCAACCTGCAACGCCAATTCAACCTGCATGAACTGGCCATCGAGGACGCCCTGGAGAAGCACAGCCGGCCCAAGCTGGAAACCTTCGGCGACGCCCTGTTCATCGTCACCTACTCGCCGGTGCGCACCGAGGGCAAGCTGGAGTTCATCGAAACCCATATCTTCGCCGGCAATGGCTACATCATTACCGCCCGCAATGGCCACTCGGCCTCCTACGGCCATGTGCGCCAGCGTTGCGAGGCGCGCCCGCTGCTGCTCGACCATGGCGAGGACTTCGTGCTCTATGCCCTGCTGGATTTCGTCACCGAGAACTACCAGCCCGTCAGCGAAGCCATCCACGCCGAGATCGAGGAACTGGAGAGCAACGTGTTGTGCCAGTCGATGAACGAGCGCGACATCCTCAGCCTGCACAGCCTGCGTCGCGATGTGCTGCGCCTGCGCCGCCACGTGGCGCCGATGGTGGAGATCAGCGAGGACCTGCAGAAGCTCAGCTTCCCCTTCATCGACAAGAACATGCGGCCGTATTTCCGCGATGTGCAGATCCATGTCACACGGCAGATGGAAGACCTTTCGACGCTACGCGACATCGCCAGCCAGACCATCGAGATCGGCGTGCTGCTGGAGGCCTCGCGGCAAAGCATCGTGCAGCGCAAGTTCGCCGCCTGGGCGGCGATCCTGGCGTTTCCCACGGCGGTGGCGGGGATCTACGGGATGAACTTCCAGAACATGCCGGAGCTGAGCTGGCACTACGGCTACTTTGGCGTACTGGGTTGCATCGGCGTGGGCTGCGTGGCCCTGTGGGCCAGCTTCAAGCGTTCAGGCTGGCTGTGAAACGACGTGGCCCCACGCCAGGCGGGGCCACGGCTTGCCTCAGGCCGCCGCGGGCTTGTGGGCGACGAAGCGCATCATCCATTCGGCCACGGTAGTGCCGTGATGATCGTGCTCGAGACTGGCCACGCCCTTCTGGTAGACCTGCTCGCCGAGGAACTCCTGGCGCAGGTCGAGCAAGGCGCGGGAGTAGTCGTGGATGAACTCCGGGTGCCCCTGGAAGCACAGCACCTGGTCATTGATGTGGTAAGCCGCGTACGGGCAGAAATCACTGGAGGCGATCACCGTGGCGTTCTCCGGCAAGGCGGTGACCTGGTCCTGGTGGCTGATCAGCAGGGTCAGCTCCTCCACCACCGGGCTCATCCACGGCGCCTTGGCCGCAAGCTTGTAGTTGTGGATGCCCACGCCCCAGCCCTGGTTCGCCCGCTCGCTCTTGCCCCCCAGCAATAGCGCCAGCAACTGATGGCCGAAGCAGATGCCCAGCAGCTTGTCGCCACGCTCGTAGCGCTCCAGCAGGTAGGTCTTGAGGGTCTGGATCCACGGATCGGTACCGAAGGAATCGGCCTTGCTGCCCGTCACCAGGTAGGCATCGAACTTCAGGTCGTCAGCCGGATACTGGCCCTGCACCACGTTGTAGACACTGAACTGCGCGGCGATGGGCTGTTGGGAAAACAGGCGCTGGAACATCTGCCCGTAGCCCTGGTACTGGTCGATCAGTTCGGGACGCAGGATATCGGTTTCAAGAATGCAGATGCGTAGCGACATAAAATATTCCTGACAAGGCGATGGCAATAACGAACACCCCAGAGCCTGCCTTGAAATACCACGGCAAGGCAAGCCCCGGGACCCGTCATTTCCCGCCCGCCAGGCTCAGAACAACTGGCCCTGGCGCGCCTTCTCCAGGAGCAGATTCGGCGGGTTGAAGCGCTCGCCGTATTGGCGTGCCAGGTACTGGGCGCGGGCGATGAAATCCTCTACCCCGTACTGGTTGATGAACTGCAGCGCGCCCCCGCTCCAGGCCGCGAAACCGATGCCGAAGATCGAACCGACGTTGGCGTCGGCCGTGGACTGCAACACACCCTCTTCCACGCAGCGCACGGTCTCGATGGCCTGGATGAACAACAGCCGGTCGCGCACGTCCTGGGGCGAGATCTGCCCGTCGGCCTTGTAGAAGCGCGTACGCAACTGCGGCCACAGATGTTTCTGGCCACCGGCCGGGTAGTCGTAGAAACCGCCACCGGCCGCCTTGCCCGCACGCTTGTACTCGTTGAGCAGCAGGTCGATCACGGCGAATGCCGGGTGTTCGATGGCAGGCTTGCCTTCGGCTTGCAGGTCCTTGGTGGTCTGCAGGCGAATGTGGCTCATCAGGCTCAGGGAGACTTCGTCGGAGATCGCCAGCGGGCCCACGGGCATCCCGGCCTTGCGGGCCTCGGTCTCGATCATCGGCGCGGCGATGCCTTCGCCGAGCATGGCGATGCCTTCGTTGGTGAAGGTGCCGAATACCCGGGAGGTGAAAAAGCCGCGGCTATCGTTGACCACGATCGGGGTCTTCTTGATCTGCTGGACGAAATCGAACCCCCGGGCCAGGGTCTCGTCGCTGGTCTTGGCGCCCTTGATGATTTCCACCAGCGGCATCTTTTCCACGGGGCTGAAGAAATGCAGGCCGATGAACTTTTCCGGATTGGGCACCGCGCTGGCCAGCCCGGTAATGGGCAGGGTCGAGGTATTGGAGGCGATCACCGCCTGCGCGCCGACCACCTGCTGCGCCGCCTTGGAGACCTTGGCCTTGAGCTCGCGATCCTCGTAGACCGCCTCGATGATCAGGTCGCAACCGGCCAGGTCGGCATCTTCGGCGGTGGTGAGGATGCGTGCCAGGGTCGCGTCGCGCTGTTCGGCACTGAGTTGCCCACGGCCGACCTTCTTCTCCAGCAGAGCCGCGGAATGGGCCTTGCCCTTCTCCGCCGCATCGCGGCTGACGTCCTTGAGCACCACCTCGATGCCCGCCACGGCACTGACATAGGCGATGCCCGCGCCCATCATCCCGGCGCCCAGCACCCCGACCTTGCGGGTCGCCTGGGGCGCCACGCCCTGGGGCCGCGAGCCGCCGGCGTTGATTTCATTGAGCTGGAACCAGAAGGTGCCGATCATGTTCTTCGCCACCTGGCCGGTGGTCAGCTCGGTGAAGTAGCGAGCCTCGATCAACTGCGCGGTCTCGAAGTCCACCTGGGCGCCCTCCACCGCGGCACAGAGGATCTTCTCCGGCGCCGGGAAGCAGCCCTGGGTCTTGGTACGCAGGATCGAAGGAGCGATGGCCAGCATCTGCGCCACTTTCGGGTTCGAAGGGGTGCCGCCGGGAATCTGGTAGCCCTTCACATCCCAGGGCTGCCTGGCCGTCGGGTTGCTGGCGATCCAGGCCCGGGCCTTGGCCAGCAGCTCGTCGCGGTCGCCAGCCAGCTCATTCACCAGGCCCGCCTGCAGCGCCTGCCGCGCCCGGACCTTCTTGCCCTCGAGCAGGTACGGCAAGGCCTTCTCCAGGCCCAGCATGCGCACCATGCGCACGATCCCGCCGCCACCGGGCAACAGGCCCAGGGTGACTTCCGGCAGGCCGACCTGCAGCGACTTGTCGTCCAGGGCCACGCGGTAATGACAAGCGAGGCAGATTTCCCAACCGCCGCCCAGGGCCGCGCCGTTGATTGCCGCCACCACCGGCTTGCCCAGGGTCTCCAGCGCCCGCAGTTGGGCCTTGAGGGCCAGAACCATGTCATAGAAGGCCTGAGCCTGGGGTTTGCCGACCTTGATCAGCTCGTTGAGATCGCCGCCGGCGAAGAAGGTTTTCTTCGCCGACGTGACGATCACCCCGGCGATGTCGGCTTGCTCGGCCTGCAACCGGGCCAGGGTGGCGGCCATGGCGTCGCGGTAGGCCGCATTCATGGTGTTGGCGCTCTGGCCCGGCATGTCGATGGTCAGGACCACGATCTGGTCCTGGCCTTTTTCGTAACGGATGGCATCGGTCATGAAAGGATTCCTTGATAGCGGGGCTCAGAGGCGTTCGATGATGGTGGCGATGCCCATGCCGCCGCCGACACACAGGGTGGCCAGGCCATAGCGCTGGCCGCGGGCCTCCAGTTCGTCGAGCAGGGTGCCGAGGATCGCGCAGCCCGTGGCGCCCAGGGGGTGGCCCATGGCGATGGAACCACCGTTGACGTTGACCCTGTCGGGGTCGATGGCCATGTCCTTGATGAACTTGAGCACCACCGAGGCGAAGGCTTCGTTGACCTCGAACAGGTCGATGTCCTCGACCCGCAGCCCGGCCTTGGCCAGGGCCTTGCGGGTGGCCGGTGCCGGGCCGGTGAGCATGATGGTCGGGTCGGTGCTGGTGACCGCAGTGGCGACGATCCGCGCCCGGGGCTCGAGGCCCAGTTCACGCCCCTTGGCCTCGGAGCCGATGAGCATCAGCGCCGCGCCGTCGACGATCCCGGAACTGTTGCCCGGGGTGTGCACATGATCGATCCGCTCGACGTGGCTGTAGACCCGCAAGGCCGTGGCGTCGAACCCCATCTGCCCCATCATCTCGAAGCTCGGCTTGAGGTTGCCCAGGCCCTCGAGGGTCGAGTCGGCACGGATGAATTCGTCATGGTCCAGCAGCAGGAGGCCGTTCTGGTCGCGCACCGGCACCAGGGACTTGGCGAAGGCACCGCCAGCCCGGGCGCGAGCCGCCTTGTGCTGGGATTGCAGGGCGAACCGGTCGACATCCTGGCGAGAGAAGCCTTCGAGGGTGGCGATCAGGTCGGCCCCTATGCCCTGGGGCGTGAAGTGACTGTGCAGGTTGGTCTCGGGGTCCAGCACCCAGGCGCCACCGTCGCTGCCCATGGGCACCCGCGACATGGACTCCACGCCACCGACCACCACCAGTTCCTCGAAGCCGGAGCGCACCTTCATCGCCCCCAGGTTCACCGCCTCGAGGCCCGAGGCGCAGAAGCGGTTGATCTGCACCCCGGCCACGCTGACATCCCAGTCCGCGACCTGCACCGCGGTCTTGGCGATGTCGGCGCCCTGGTCGCCGATGGGCGTCACGCAGCCCAGGACCACATCGTCCACCTGGCTGGTGTCCAGCTCGCAACGCTGGCGCAGGGCCCGCATCAGCCCCGCCACCAGGTTCACCGGCTTCACACTGTGCAAGGCGCCATCGGCCTTGCCTTTGCCACGGGGCGTGCGTAACGCATCGAATATCAAAGCTTGGGTCATGACGTCCTCGAACCGTTTGTGCAGGGAGAAAATGTCGAGTTCCCACCTTAGGCGCGCCAGCATCGGATTCAATGACCGATGCGCTCAGCCGCCTTGACGGTGATGCTCAGACGAACGGTAGGCAGCTAATGGATAGCCCGACAAAGGGTCGCGAGCTGTCTAGCCAAAGGGCGGCCATGGGGGACCGGGAGGAACTTATAAGGTTTTTATCGAATCCCGCGATAAGTTCATACGAATTGGATCTAAGCCAAGGGATTCAGGCCCCTAAGGTAGAAACTGTAGGAAGTCCCGGAGGGTCTTTGCACCGGGACAGGTAAGAAAATGGAAACATGGCCGGCCCATAGTGAAGAACAGGAACCGGCTTGCATTGATGCTCAGGAATAACAACAAAAGGCATTCAGCCATGTTCAAACACTCGAAAGTTCGCCAGGCAGGACTCATCCTCTTCGCAACCACCTTGCTATTGATCTTGCCGAACCTCACCAAGGTGATCGGTTGATTCATGGCGGCTCGATCAACGAGTCATAAAATTGTCCCCGGTTCCTACCGGGGCACGCACTTGTGTGCCAGTCTTCCTGGGGAACATCACGGGGAAGATTCATGCGCCATTGGATTGCACTTGCCGCGCTCTTGAGCGCCTTCAACGCCCACGCCGGAATCATCGACGTCAATCGCGCCGTGGATGAAATCAACGACGGTGCCCTGATCCTGGATCTGCGCAACGACAGCGACTTCGCCGCCGGCAACCTGCACAACTCGCTGCAGGTCAACCTCGAACTGGAGGACGGCACCGGCATCAGCGCCGAGGGCCTGGCCTACCAGTTGCGCAAGGTGGTGCTGGACCCCAACGCCACGGTGGTGATCTACAGCGACACCAACCAGCACGCCCTGGAAGCCGAGGAAACGCTGATCCAGCGCGGTTATTTCGGTATCGTGAACGGCGGCAACTACGAAGAACTCCGGGACGCCTTGTTCGATCACGTGTCGCGACCGGACGACGTGCTGCCCGGCAACGAACCCACTGACGACGATCCGACGGCCATCAATTGAAAACCCTGTTCCTGTACACCGCCCTGTTGCTGAGCATGCCCCTGCACGCCGCACAACTGTTGATCGACCTGGGCTCCGACCGCCGAGCCTGGCAGACCGAAGAGCTGCTGCGCCACCCCGAGGCCCGGGATATCAGCATCCGGGACGATGTCTCCTACAAGCGTGACATGCACTACCGCGCGGTCCCCCTGGCCGACCTGCTCCCGGGCCTCCAGCCCGAGGACCACTTGCAAGCCGTGGCCCTGGACGGCTTCGCCGCCGAACTGAGCGCGGCACCACTGCTTGAGCGCCAGGGGGCCCGGGCTTGGCTGGCCATCGAGGATCCACGTCGACCCTGGCCTGCACTGGCAGCCGGCAAACCCAGCGCCGGCCCTTTCTACCTGGTATGGAGCAACCCTGTGGCCGGGCATATCAGCCCCGAGCAGTGGCCGTTCCAGGTGGCACGGATCCAGCGCCTGGCGCCGGTGGCCGAACGTTTCCCGGCCCTGCGGCCGGACCCCGCGCTAGCCGCCGATGATCCGGTGAACCAGGGTTTTGCCCTGTTCCAGAAAAACTGCCTGGCTTGCCATCGGCTCAACGGCGCCGGGGATTCGCAGTTCGGTCCCGACCTGAACGTCCCCTACAATCCCACCGAATACTTCGGCGGCGACTTCCTCAAGCGCTACATCCGCGACCCACAGAGCCTGCGACGCTGGCCACAGGCGAAGATGCCGGGCTTCAGCAACAGCGTCCTGCCCGATACCGAACTGGAGCTGCTACTGGGTTACCTGCGCCACATGGCCGGGCGCAAGCAGCCCTGAGTCCCTGCCCGGATCGAGTAAAGACCCTGGCTATCACTGGCATAGCCAGAGTCGATTTCACCCACTGCGCATGCCGGCGGATAATCGCCCCCATCGAGCAGCACTTCACCTGCCTGATGAAACCGCTGCTGCAAACCTGATGACGCCGACGACCAACGGATCCGGACTCTCCTGACCGGCTCCCGCTCAAGACCGGTCTTCCCTTTTAGCCACCCTCCCGGGTGGCTTTTTTTGTCTTTGCGGGCCCTGGAATGCAATTGGCCAACCCGTGGGTTGGCCAATCGTCATTCTCGATGCGCTTATCCGGCTATATCAGCCGCCCACGAATCTCATGCTTCACTCCCCAGCCCTCGATGATGCCCCCCAAGGGCTCGACCACCGCTTCGAAGTCCTGTTCGAAGTCACCGATGCCGCCATGGGTGGCATACATCACCTTGCTCAGCTCCAAATACCAGGCACCATCGTCACGCGGGCTGACCTGGGCATTCAGGGATTCGCCGCGAAAGTGTCCCGCCGCCCTGCGCGCCCGCTCCTCATCCGGAAAAATGGCGTAGAACTCGATGGGATGAAAACGTGAAAAATCGAAGCCGCCCTCTTTCATGCGGCGCAGCACGCTGCTGCTGATGTCTTCTTGAAAGGCTGTGCTCATGAAACGTCCTCCTCAAACCGATGGATAGACTTTCCGTGCTTCCCGAATGAGGCCCAAAAGACCCGTGTCACGACCCGGGGGAGGTCGCCAGGAAACAAGCATGGAGCTGGCAAGATCAGGCCTTGGTGAAGAATTCGCTGACCTTGCTTGCAGATTAGCGCCTGCCTCTGGACGCTGCCAGAAATCATGGCCGGTACCATCTCTGTTACTTACTGAATCGGCGTGATGCTCAGAATCTGAATGCTGTTCTGCTCTTTCAGGCTCTTGAGAGTGGGCATGTCGGTGCGCCCCTCCAGGTCGTTGAGATCCAGCTCGGCACTCACCGGCAGTAGCCTGGCCCGCACCAGCTGCGCGGCGAGCTCCAGGGTCGGTGGCTGTTCGCAAGCGAAATCCTCGACGGCCTGGACACCATGATCATCAACGAAAGTGACTTGCCACTTTTGCATCAATACCTCCTCGATGGCCCCTGTATGGGCCTACATAATCTGGACCTTGAGGCCCTGGCAAACGTTCCGCTGTGTCATGGCCCGAAGCCATGAAAAAAGCCGCCCGAAGGCGGCCTTTGGCATGACGGATGGAGCACTGCGCTCAAGGCTTCTCGGCACGAGCCTTGAGTGCCTTCAGGGTGTTGAACGGAGCATCGACCACAAACTTGTTGGCCAGCCAGGAAGGGACACTGCCACCTGGCTCGGTATGGACCTGATAGGTCACTTCCACCTGGTCGGCGCCCTTGGGCACGAATTTCCAATAGCCCTCGACCTGGGCCACGCGCACGAAGCCTTTTTCCTCGGGGATATAGGTCGGCACACCCTCCAGCTTGCGGGTCAGGCTGCCGTCGGCGCCCTGGCTGGTGGTGATGTGCAAGACCGAGTCACGGGCGGTGACCGGCCACGGAGTGTTGAACTGGGTGTAGGTCCAGCTCTGGTCACCCTCATGCTTGAGCAGCTTCTGGGCCTTGCATTCGTGGATCCAGGCGCAAGCCCCGGTTACATCCTCTTGCAGCGCGCGGAGCTTGGCGATGGAGGTCTTCATGGTGGTGACACCACGATAGGCCTTGTACTTGGAACCGGCCACTTCGCTCAAGGAGACCTTGATGCCGTCTTCGTCCTTGGCCGTCTGCCAGTCTTCGGCCTGAGCCGTTGCCGACAACAGCACGGTTAAACCACAGAGCACAGCAATTCGATGCAGCGAACCCATTGTCTTATTCCTTATTGTTGAAGTTCCGTTCATTGAGAACACCCTAAGCCGCCGTCACTTGCTCCCACCAACCGATCAGGCGGATGGCTTCTTCACGACTCTCGCCACAGATCTCGGCATCCGCCTGGAAGGCCCCACACACCGCCGGCCGCTCAGGCAGGCCGAACAGCCCACACAGGTGTTCGACCGAAAGATGCACGCAACGTTCTCCAGCCGGCTTGCCCTGGGGCATTCCGGGAATCGGGGTGCTGATGGAAGGGGCGATGCAGCAAGCGCCACAACCTTCACGGCAGTTCATGACGAAGATTTCCTCGCGACAAGCAAAGAGTGGGATGACGCCGCCCAAGAGTAACCGCTAAAACAGCCGTTTAAAATTACTCGAAGAACGGATTTGACGCACAACCGTGCGTGACCGATCAGTCTCCGACAAAGTGTCGGCCACGACAGTCACAAGGGCGGTAAAGAATTTACTGCTTGAACTCGAAATCCAGGGCGGCGCCCTCGATGTCCCGGCGCTCTTCCCGGCGCAATTGCAGCTGCATCTCGTTGGTAAGTAGACGGCCATTGAGCTGGAACGGCGTACTTTCCTTGGGCTTCTCGCCAAACATCGGCGGCAGCAACGGCGCGCGCTTGGGCAATGGCGCGGCACCCAGGGGTTGCAGGTGCTTGACCATTTCGGTTGGCAGGTTCAAGTCCAGCTTGGGGCTGACCAACGGGGTCTTGATGTCCTGGTAAGCCCACTTGGACTGTTTGACGGGAGCGGATTTCTTGCTCGCTGGCTGGGTCTTGCCGGCATTGGCCCCGGACTTGGTTTTGCTGGCCGGAGCCTTCTTTGCCGGATCTTTGCCAGAGGCCATTGGCTGGCTCGAACGAGCACTACCGGCAGCGGGCTTGTCCACAGGCGCAGCGGCCTGGACGGGCATGGCAACAGCCGCTCCCAACAGGCAGGTGCATAACCAGATGGTAGGAAGAAAGGCTTTCATAAAAACAGGCAGATCGAGAACAAGGTGCCTCTATGCTCGCTCGTTGCACGCCCCATGACAAGCATGGGGCTTAGAATCCACCTGCCGCTTCCTGGCACAGCTGGCTGGCGAGCATCCCTAAGGTCATCAGCGCCCGTTCGGCCTCGCGATTCCACGGGGTACCGCAGTTGAGGCGTACGCAGTGGTTGAACTGCTCGGTATTGCTGAAGATCAATCCGGGGGCGATGCTGATGCCCTGCTGCAGGGCCCGGACATGCAATTCCTGGGTGTTGACCCGTCCCGGCAGGCTGACCCAGAGGATGAAGCCGCCGGTGGGCCGGGTGATCTGCGTGCCTTCCGGGAAGTACTGCTGGACCGCCAGCTGGAAGGCGCTGAGGTTCTTGCGGTACTCCTGGCGGATGTAGCGCAGGTGCCGATCGTAACCGCCGTTCTCAAGGTAAGCCGCGACCGCCATCTGGGTCACGCTGCAAGCCGAATGGGTGCTGAAGGTCTGCAGGCGCTGGATTTCCTGCTGGTACTTGCCAGCGATCATCCAGCCGATACGTACGCCGGGCGACAGGGTCTTGGAGAAGCTGGAACAGTAGATCACCCGGTCCAGGCGGTCATAGGCCTTCAGGGACTTGGTGCGGCCGACCTCGAACATCAGCTCGCCGTAGATATCGTCCTCGACCACCTGGATATCGAAGTCCGATGCCAGGCGCAACAGCTGCTTCTGCCGCTCTTCGGGCATGGTGCCGCCCAAGGGATTGCTCAGGCGCGTGGTCAACACCAGGGCCTTGATCGACCACTGGTTGGCCGCCAGTTGCAAGGCCTCCAGGCTCATGCCAGTGGAGGGATCGCTGGGGATCTCGATGACCTTGAGCCCCAGCAGGTCGGCCAGTTGCAGCAACCCGTAATAGGTCGGCGATTCGGCGGCGATCAGGTCACCGGGTCGCGTCAGGACCCGCAGCGACATCTGCAGCGCGTCGACGCAACCGTGGGTAATCACCACTTCGGACGGGTCGACCACCACGCCGGCATCGCGCATGCGGATTGCCACTTGGCGCCGCAGCGGCTCGAATCCCGGGCTGAACATGTAGCTGAAGGCGCGAGGGCTATGGAAGCGCGTGACCTTGGCCAATTGCTGGTGCAGTGCGCGCACGGGCAGGTAGTCGACGCTGGGCACCGCGGCCCCCAGGGGAAACACCCCTTCCCGGCGCGACTCCACCAGCACCTGCTGGATGATGCTGCTGCGGGTGACCAGCCCTGGACGCTCGACCCGGGCGATATCCGGCGTCGGCGCGGTCAGCGCGGGCGTCTGGTGCACGTAGTAGCCCGACTGCGGTCGCGCGCGGATCAGCCCCTGGTCTTCCAGGTTGGCGTAGGCCTGCAGCACCGTGGCGTGGCTGACATTGAGCTGCGAGCTCATCTTGCGCACCGACGGCACGCGCTCCCCCGGCTGGTAGACACCACGGCGAATATCCTCAGCCAACTGCTGAGCGATACGTTGATAGAGCAAGAGATTGGTCATGGCGCAGCACCCGATTTCACGGTGTTTTATTCTTGTATGAAACAATACCGGCACAGTTTAGAAGTGTACTGGGACAGTTTCCACAATAGTCGAGGACACCAGGCAGTGAAAAGCACCACGGCAATTTTTTTCCAGCCGTTGGGCAGGCATAAAAAAACCCGATGCGGTCAGGCATCGGGTTTTTCATGAAAGCTGGCAGAACCTCAGCGAGCGGCGCCGAGCTGGCCCTTCTCGTCGGAGAAAACGATCTCTACCCGACGGTTCTGCGCCCGGCCGCGCTCGGAAGCGTTGGCCTCCACCGGATAGTCGTCGCCATAACCCTCGACCTGGATGCGCTTTTCGTCGACGCCCAGGTCCACCAGCACATCCGCCACTGCCTGGGCCCGGTCGCGGGACAGCTGCAGGTTGCCCTGATGCTCCCCGGTATTGTCGGTGTACCCCTCGATCCGCACCACGCGCTTGGGATTGAGCTGGAGGAACTGGGCCACCTTGAGCACGATGCGGTTGGCCGAGTTATTGAGCTCCGCCTCGCCGGTATCGAACAACACGTCGCCCAATGTCATCACCAGCCCACGGTCGGTATGGGTAGTGGCCATGCTGAGGATCTGCTCCTCCAGCCACTTGCCTTGCTGCTGCACGCTGCTCAGCTTGGCCTCGCGCAACGCCAGCTGCAGGCGCTGGCGCTCCAGCTCGAGCTTGGCTGCGCGCTCCTGGTTGAGCATCTGCTCGGTGTGTTCCCGGGCAATCTCACTGTAGCGGCGGCTGAGATAGGCGTAATGCTCCACGTCGCTACCACTGCCCCAATAGCTTGAAAGACGATCGGCACGGGCCAGTGACTCACCGGCGCGGATCACATCCTTGGGCGCGCTGCGCAGGACATTGGAGTCCTCCTTGACCTTCTGGAAGTCATTGTAGGCCTGTTGCAGGGCTTCCTCGCTCTGCTGGCCGGCACAACCCACCAGGCTGGCGCAGACCCACAGCAGGGCACTGCCAACTACCGGTTTGGAAATCTTCATTGGGCATCCCCCAGTTGCTTGCGCAGGCGAGTGATGCGGGTATTGAGTAGGTTCACCTGCTCCTGGCTCTTCTGGGTCAGCACCTTGGCTTCGGCCAGGCGCGCATCCAGCTCGGCCTGCTCGGCTCGAACCCGGGCTTTCTTGTAGGACTCATCCTGCATATTGCCCTGGGCCCGGGAAAACTTTTCTTCGGCCAGTTTCAATTCCGGCACCTGCTCGGCCGTAGCCCCCACGGCCTTGGCCTGCTCCAGGGCCCGGGCAGTCAGACGCATCTGCTCGTTGGGGGCCGGATCGGTTGCACAACCGGCCATGGACAGAAAGGCCAAGGCAGCAAAAAGAGGTCGAATAGTCACACAAGATTCCTACGGTTTGGGGCTGCTGACGGGTTGCTGCAACTGGACTTTCCAGCGCTCCAGATTGCGCTGCAACAGGGCCTGCGTCAGACCGGACGCGGGCAATTCTGTCATCTTTTTTGCCAGCTGTCCGCGCAACCATGGATCATTGCAAGCCGAGTTGTGGGACAGCGCCAGGAACAATCCGGGCTTGTCGATGGGCTGGGGAAACGCCGCCAGGTCGCCTGCCATTCCCAGGGACTGGGCCATGACCATGCCGGCGTAGCGAGGCGCCAGCACATAGTCGAACTCCCCCAGCAGCAGCTTCTGGAAAACCTGGGTCAGGTTCGGCAGGCGCTTGAGCTGCAATTGCTCCTTGGCCAGGGCCTGGAATGGCTGGGTCAGGCGGGCCTTTTCCGAAACGGCGCCGGAGTGGCCCTGCAAGTCAGACAACTGGCGGTAATCCAGGGTCGTTTCCTTGCGCGTCCAGACCAGATAGTCGTTCTGCACCAGGGCCGGGTGGATATAGTCCAGGGACTCCAGCTCGTCGAGGGTCAACGGGGCATCGGCGAGCATGTCCATGCGCCCGGTACGCACCTCCTCGAGCGCCTCGGAGCGCTTGCCGGCATACAGCAGCTCGACCTTGAGCCCCAGTTCCCCGGCCACCTGCTGCAGCAAGTCGGCGCTGGCACCGATCAGGTGCCTGGGATCCTGTGGATCACGCCACAGGTAGGGTGGCGCATCGGGGCTGCCGGTCACCACCAGCCGCTCGCACTTGCCCACTGCCATCGCCAGCGAGGGCAACAGCGCCAGCCCCAGCAACACGGGCCAGCCACTCATGCGGCGCAAATCCATGACATCACTCCCTCGATAAACGACAGACAAAAAAAACCCGGCCAAAAGGCCGGGCTCTTTATAAGTGAAGCGGCTGGATTAGACCAGCTTCTCCAGCTCAGGTACGGCCTCGAACAGGTCAGCCACCAGGCCGTAGTCAGCCACCTGGAAGATCGGCGCCTCTTCGTCCTTGTTGATCGCGACGATCACCTTGGAATCCTTCATGCCCGCCAGGTGCTGGATCGCGCCGGAGATACCGACGGCGATGTACAGCTGTGGCGCGACGATCTTGCCGGTCTGGCCGACCTGCATGTCGTTGGGCACGAAGCCTGCGTCCACGGCCGCTCGGGAAGCGCCGACCGCAGCGCCCAGCTTGTCGGCCAGGGCGTACAGGTGCTTGAAGTTATCACCGTTCTGCATGCCACGGCCGCCGGAAACGACGATCTTGGCCGCGGTCAGTTCAGGACGATCGGACTTGGCCAGCTCTTCGCCGACGAAGCTCGACTTGCCGGCATCGTGGGCCGCGCCGACGGCTTCCACCGCAGCCGAACCGCCTTCGGCGGCAACGGCATCGAAACCGGTGGCGCGCACGGTGATGACCTTGACCGCAGCAGTGGACTGCACGGTGGCAATGGCGTTACCGGCGTAGATCGGACGCTTGAAGGTGTCGGCGCTTTCTACCGAGATGATCTCGGAGATCTGGTCGACATCCAGCTGGGCAGCGACCCGCGGCAGGATGTTCTTGCCGTTGGAAGTGGCGGCAGCCAGGATGTGGCTGTAGCCAGCACCCAGCTCGGCAACCAGCGGTGCGACGTTTTCCGGCAGTTGGTGCGCATAGGCAGCGTTGTCGGCTACCAGCACCTTGGCCACGCCAGCGACTTTGGCAGCAGCCTCGGCCACGGCGCCAACGCCTTGACCGGCCACCAGCACGTGAATGTCGCCACCGATTTTGGCAGCAGCGGCGACGGTGTTCAGGGTGGCCTGGGCCAGCGCCTTGTTATCGTGTTCGGCGATTACCAAGATAGTCATGATCAGATTACCTTCGCTTCGTTTTTCAGTTTCTCGACCAGTTCAGCCACCGACTTGACCTTGATGCCCGCGCTGCGTGCAGCCGGCGCTTCGACTTTCAGGGTCTTGTTGGTGGAGGCGGTGGAAACGCCCAAAGCATCAGGAGTCAGGGTCTCGAGCGGCTTCTTCTTGGCTTTCATGATGTTCGGCAGCGACGCGTAGCGTGGCTCGTTCAGGCGCAGGTCGGTGGTGACGATCGCGGGCAGGTTCAGCGCAACGGTCTGCAGGCCGCCATCGATTTCACGGGTGACGTTGACCTTGTCGCCAGCCACTTCGACCTTGGAGGCGAAGGTGCCTTGGGCGTAGCCGCTCAGGGCCGCCAGCATCTGGCCGGTCTGGTTGTTGTCGCTGTCGATGGCCTGTTTACCCAGGATCACCAGCTGTGGCTGTTCCTTGTCGACCACGGCCTTGAGCAGCTTGGCCACGGCCAGGGAGTTCAACTCTTCAGCGGACTCGACGAGGATCGCGCGATCGGCACCCAGTGCCAGGGCGGTACGCAGTTGCTCTTGGGCAGTAGCGGGACCGATGGAGACGACGACGATTTCAGTCGCCACGCCTTTCTCTTTCAGGCGTACGGCTTCTTCCACTGCGATTTCGCAGAAAGGGTTCATCGACATCTTGACGTTGGCGAGGTCGACGCCGGAGTTGTCCGCCTTGACGCGAACCTTGACGTTATAGTCGACCACTCGTTTGACAGCTACAAGAACCTTCATGGATTCCTCGTTACTCTCCGGTGAAAAGAAAGTCGCCTAGGCGAGAACCTGGCGGTTGATGCTCATCGGCACAAGGGCACCTCCAAAAACGCCGGCACACCAAGGTTGACCTTGCTCGCGGGGGGCGATGACCGCTCGTCATTGGTGACCGGCGAGTCATTCATTATCGCGGCGTGTAAACTGCGCACTTCCAAGCTGCGCGGCGCATCACCTTCACTGCCTTTGCCCTGTCTTTAGAGGTGCTCTTGAGACCAACAGTCAGCCTACGGCGAGCGCAAAACCGACCGTATCTTGACCGGAACACCTTTTCCGGTCAATACGGCAAAATGGCCGCTCATAAGCCGCGCTTCTTTGATTTACCTGGCCTGCGGCAATTTCAAACAAACGTTTGTATTGGACGCTAGGAGTGGTGTAGATATAATGCGCCGCCCAAAGAGAAAGGTCGGTCGTCCGTCCCCTCTCCCCCATCGTCGATGGGAGAAAGCGGGACACAATGCCAAACCTCCAATTAGAAAAACCGTTGAGCCTTGAGTAGGAGATAGCCTAGTGGAACGCGAATACATGGAATTCGACGTAGTCATCGTCGGTGCCGGCCCCGCAGGCTTGTCCGCCGCTTGCCGCCTGAAGCAGAAGGCTGCAGAAGCAGGCAAGGAAATCAGCGTCTGCGTCGTTGAAAAAGGCTCCGAAGTCGGCGCCCACATCCTTTCCGGCGCCGTGTTCGAACCACGGGCCCTGAACGAACTCTTCCCTGACTGGAAGGAACTGGGCGCCCCGCTCAACACCCCGGTCACCCGCGACGACATCTATGTCCTGCGCAACGGCGAAGCCGCCACCAAGGTTCCCGACTTCTTTGTGCCCAAGACCATGCACAACGAAGGCAACTACATCATCTCCCTGGGCAACCTGTGCCGCTGGCTGGCCCAGCAGGCCGAGAACCTGGGCGTGGAAATCTACCCAGGCTTCGCCGCCCAGGAAGCCCTGATCGACGAAAACGGCGTGGTCCGCGGCATCCTCACCGGCGACATGGGCGTGGATCGCGAAGGCCATCCCAAGGACGGCATGTATACCCCGGGCATGGAACTGCGCGGCAAGTACACCCTGTTCGCCGAAGGCTGCCGTGGCCATATCGGCAAGCAACTGATCAAGCGCTTCAACCTGGACAGCGACGCCGACGCCCAGCACTACGGCATCGGCCTCAAGGAAATCTGGGAAATCGACCCGGCCAAGCACCAACCAGGCCTGGTGGTGCACACCGCCGGCTGGCCGCTGGACATCATGGGCACCGAGAACACCGGCGGCTCCTTCCTCTATCACCTGGAGAATAACCAGGTGGTGGTCGGCCTGATCGTCGACCTGTCCTACGCCAATACCTACCTGTCGCCGTTCGATGAGTTCCAGCGCCTCAAGCACCACCCGGTGCTCAAGCAGTACCTGGAAGGCGGCAAGCGCATCAGCTACGGCGCCCGTGCCATCTGCAAGGGCGGCCTGAACTCGCTGCCGAAGATGGTGTTCAAGGGCGGCGCGTTGATCGGCTGCGACCTGGGCACCCTGAACTTCGCCAAGATCAAGGGCAGCCACACCGCCATGAAGTCCGGCATGCTGGCCGCCGATGCCGTGGCCGAGTCGCTGCTGGCCGGTTCCGAAGGCGCCGACGAGCTCAACGGCTACGTCAGCGCGTTCAAGTCCAGCTGGCTGCATGACGAGCTGTTCGCCAGCCGTAACTTCGGCCCGGCGATCCACAAGTTCGGCGCCATCGTCGGTGGCGGCTTCAACTGGGTCGACCAGAACCTGTTCGGCGGCAAGCTGCCGTTCACCCTGCACGACACCAAGCCGGACTACGCCTGCCTCAAGCTGGCCAAGGACTGCGTGAAGATCGACTACCCGAAACCCGACGGCAAGCTGAGCTTCGACAAATTGAGCTCGGTGTTCATCTCCGGCACCAACCACGAAGAAGAACAGCCTTGCCACCTGAAGCTCACCGACCCGAGCATCCCCCTGGGCCGCAACCTGCCGCTGTACGACGAGCCAGCCCAGCGCTACTGCCCGGCCGGCGTGTACGAAGTGGTCACTCAGGAAGACGGCGAGAAGCGCTTCCAGATCAACGCCCAGAACTGCGTGCACTGCAAGACCTGTGACATCAAGGACCCTGCGCAGAACATCACCTGGGTCACCCCGGAAGGCTCCGGCGGGCCGACCTACCCGAACATGTAGGTCGACGCCCTGCCCCTCCACCAAGGCCCCCAAATGGGGGCCTTTTTCATTCCAGCATTCAAGCCGCGCGCTCATCCCCCGGGCTGCGCTCGAAGTAGCGCTTGTACTCGCGGCTGAATTGCGAGGTGCTCTGGTATCCCACCCGATGAGCCACCTGGGCCACGCCCAGCCCCTCGCCCAGCAGCAATTGCTGGGCCTTGAGCAACCGCAAGCGCTTGAGGTACTGCACCGGCGACAACAAGGTGCTGCGCTTGAAATGCTCATGGAAGGTCGAAGTACTCATATTGGCGCAGCGAGCCAGGGTCTCGACATTCAACGGCTCGGTGTAGTGCTGGTGCAAATGGTTGAGCGAGGCGGCGACCCGGGCGAAATGCCCCTGCTGCTCCACCAGTGCCCGCAAGGCTTCGGCCTGGGGTCCACGCAAGACGGCGAACAATAGCTCACGGACCCGCGCCGGCCCCATGACCTTGCACTCCAGGGGATCATGCAGGCAGTGCAACAAGCGCTCCACACAACCGCGCATGCCGTCGTCGAGGACCACCGAGGTCATGGACTCCAGGGTCTGCGCCGCGGCTGCGGGCCCATCACCGACGCCCATGGCCAGTACCAGCTCCCTGAGCACGGCGCGGTCGATGCCAATGGAGATTCCCAGCAGCGGCGCGTCGGGCAAGGCGAAGGTTTCGCACTCGAACGGCACCGACAGTGCCTGGATCAGGTAATGCCCGGCGCCGTATTCCAGGGTCCGGGTGCCAAGGTAGGCCAGCTTGCTGCCCTGGACGATGATCATCAGGCTCGGCTCGTAGATCTGCGGCCCCCGGGCCACATCGCAGCTGGCCCGCAGCACCTGGATCCCGGGCAAGGCAGTAGCGGCGAAACCCTCGCGACTGGCCAGGGGCTCGAGCAGCGCGACCAGGGGGGCATTGGCATCCAGATGGCGGGTCAACAACATGTGGGCAAACTTCATGCAAGGGAGGGGATGCCAACATCATCGCAGGTCCGTTGTCCAATGCCCCATGAAAACCGTCGATGGCGGAGGAATAGGCATGACATGCCGAGGAATCGCCATGGTTGCCCGCCAGCCTCGCGCCGACAATGCGCCGCCTCACTTGTCAGCGCTTTGCGAGGTCCCCCCATGTACACCGCCATCGGTTATGCCGCCCAGTCGGCCACCACTCCCCTCGCCCCCATGAGCTTCCAGCGGCGCAGCCCACGCCCGGACGATGTGGCCATCGAGATCCTCTACTGCGGCGTCTGCCACTCCGACATCCACCAGGCCCGCAACGAATGGGGCATCGCCGTGTACCCGCTGATGCCGGGCCATGAAATCATCGGCCGGGTCACCGCCGTCGGCTCCAGCGTCAGCCGGCACAAGGTCGGCGACCTGGTCGGCGTCGGCTGCATGGTGGATTCCTGTCGCCAGTGCGAGGCCTGTGCCGCCAACCTGGAACAATACTGCCTGCAGGGCCCGACCCTGACCTACGCCTCGCCAGACCGGATCGATGGCAGCAACACCATGGGTGGCTACTCCGACAGCATCGTGGTCAGCGAGCATTTCGTGGTGCGCATCCCCGAGTCCCTGGACCCAGCCAGCGCCGCGCCGATCCTCTGCGCCGGCATCACCACCTACTCGCCGCTCAAGCACTACGGCGTCAAGGCCGGGGACAAGGTGGGGATTCTCGGCATGGGCGGCCTGGGCCACATGGGCATCAAGTTCGCCAAGGCCCTGGGGGCCGAAGTGACCTTGTTCACCCGCTCCGCAAGCAAGGCCGAGGAAGCCCGGCAACAAGGCGCGGATCACGTGATCGTGTCCACCGACCCAGCACAGATGCAGGCCGCGGCCGGGCAGTTCGACTTCCTCCTGGACACCATCCCGGTAGCCCACGACCTCAACCCCTACCTCGATACCCTGCGCTTTGACGGCGTGCACATCCTGGTGGGGCTGATCGAACCGGTGGACCCGGCACTGCACGCCGGCAAGCTGGTGATGGGCCGCCGGGTGCTGGCCGGCTCGCTGATCGGCGGCATCGCCGAAACCCAGGAAGTGCTGGATTTCTGCGCCGAGCACGGCATCCGTTGCGACATCGAGATGCTGGATATCCGCCAGATCAACCAGGCCTACGAACGCATGATCAAAGGCGACGTGAAATACCGCTTCGTGATCGACATGGCGACCCTCAAGGGCTGAGTCGCCCTTGCATACGGCGCCAGCGACCCGGATCGCTGGCGCCCGCGCCTCAACCCCGGGCGAAGGCCCGCAGCACCTCGCCATCCATGCGGTACTTGACCCATTCCTCCTGGGGCTGCGCGCCCAGGGACTTGTAGAACTGGATCGCCGGTTCATTCCACTCCAGCACGCTCCACTCGAAACGCCCGCAGTCGTTGTCGCAGGCGATCTGCGCCAGGTGCCGCAACAGTTGCTTGCCGGCCCCTCCACCCCGCTGCTCGGGGGTGATGTAGAGATCCTCCAGGTACAGGCAGTTGCTGCCCAGCCAGGTGGAATAACTGAAGAAGAACACCGCGAAGCCGATCGGCACACCGTCGCGCAGGCATATCAGGCCATGGGCCGTGGCGCCTTCGCTGAACAGGCTGCGCTCGATGTCGGCGACGCTGGCGATCACCTCGTGACGGGCTCGCTCGTAGTCGGCGAGTTCGGTGATGAACGCAAGGATCTGCGGGGCGTCGCTGGGCAGCGCAGGACGAATTTCGACGGTCATCGGCGGTTCTCATGGCGGAATCAGGTCGGCCATATTAGAACGACAGCCGAAAGACATGCACGGGCATTTCTCCGCCATCGGCCATCCATGCTCCGTATCGGCCTTGCACCCCATCGATACTTATCACCACCGGCGTCAGCGGTTAGAGTGGCGGCCCAACCGCCAACCGGAGCCTGCCCATGACTTTCGCGCCCCTGGAGTCCTTGGCCGCCAGCCTGCTGCCCCATGCCTTCGAGCCCCACGACGACGGCGCCCACGACCTGTCCCACCTGTATCGGGTGTGGAGCAACGTCCGGCGTATCGCCGCAGAGGAAGGCGGCGATCTGCGCCTGTTGCTGGCCGCGACCCTGCTCCATGACTGCGTGAACGTGGAAAAAAGCTCGCCGCTGCGCTCCCAGGCGTCACGGCTCTCGGCTGAGCGGGCACGGCAGGTCCTGGCCGACCTGAACTGGAGCGCCAGCGATATCGAGGCCGTGGCCCATGCCATCGCCACCCACAGTTTTTCCGCGGGGCTGACGCCGACCACCCTGGAAGCGCGAATCCTCCAGGATGCCGATCGTCTCGACTCCCTGGGCGCGCTCGGCGTGGCTCGCACCTTCTACGTCTCGGGGCGCCTGGGCCGTGCCCTGTACGACCCGGCCGACCCAAGCGCCAGCCACCGCGAACTGGATGACTCACGCTTCACCCTGGACCACTTCCAGAGCAAGCTGCTGCACTTGGCCGAAGGCTTCCAGACCGCCGCCGGCAGCCGCCTGGCCCAGGTCCGGCATGAGCGCCTCGTACGTTTTCGCCAGGCGCTGCTGGAGGAAATCGGCCAATAACGCCCGTTCTTACTCCGCTGCCGGCTAACCCTGAGGCAGCGAGGAATACAACCAACGCCCGCCACCGTCATGCTAGAAAGCCCCGCATAACCACAAGCATGAAGAGGCGCCTGCATGTCCCCCTGCTCTATCCCGGCCACCCGGGTCCCCGGCCCGGTGTTCGGCGTGTTCTGCCTGGGCAGCTACCTGTTGTCGCTGTCCTATGGCTCGACCTTCCTCCTGGCGTTGCTGATCGGCAGCCACGGCGGTAACGAACAGGACGCCGGCCAAGTGATTGCCGTGGCGATGCTCAGCACTTTCGCCGCGGTGATCGGTTCCGGGCACCTTTCCGACTGGCTCGGCGCCGCCCGCTCGGTGGCCTGGTTCGGCAGCCTGCTGGCCGTGGCCTGCCTGGGGTTCGCCCTGAGCCCGGGGGTTGGCCCGGCGCTGCTGGGGTTCGGCCTGTTCCTGGGCCTGGGCTGGGGGGTGTTCTATACCCTGGGCCCGATCATCGTCGCCATGCTGGTGGAACCGGCCCACCGAGCCCGCTACTTCGCCCTGCTCTCGGGCAGCATGATGACCGGCATCGGCAGCGCGCCACTGCTGGGGCGCCTGGCCAGTGCCCTGGGCTACCCGTTGAGCAGCGCCTTTTTCATCGCCGCGGCGGCCAGCCTGCTGGGCGTGCTGATCTTCTGGAAGCTGGCTGGCCGGTTGCGCAACCAGGCCAACCACCTGCAGGCCACTGCGGCCAGGATCACCTGGAGTGGCAGTGCCCGAGTCCTCAGGTCCGGGGCATCGTTGCCGATCCTGATGGTGGGCCTGGGCGGTTGCGTCTTCGGCGGCTTGTCGAGCTTCCAGACCAGCTACGGTCCCTCCAGGGGCGTGGATTACTCGCTGTTCTTCATCGGCTTCATGAGCGCCGCCATCGCCAGCCGGATGCTGCTGGCCGGCCTGGTGGTCAAGCGTGATCCGTACCGCGCCGCCTGCCTGCTGTCGGGGCTGATGGTGGTGGCGGTCCTGCTGTTGCTGTTCGTCGTGGACAGCAGCACCAGCTACTTGCTGGCCGCCATGGTGCTTGGGGTCGGTTATGGCTTGACCTACTCGGTGATCAATGGCCAGGCCGCCAACGAGGCACCGACTGGTTGTACCTCCCAGGCATTGCTGCTGTTCAGCCTGGCCTATTTCATCGGCGTGTTCGGTTTCCCCTGGCTGGCCGGCAGGCTCATCGTCGGCTCCGGCATCCAGGCCCTGCTGTCCAGCGTCCTGGCGATCGCCGTGCTGAACTGGCTGATCAGCCTTGGCCGCCTGGGTTGGCGGCAGCGCCAACGGCTCCAGGCCCGGGAAGCCTGACACCGTTCGTCGTGTCCTCGGCACCAAGGCCGCGTCCGGGCGGACCAATATCAGGTAGCGACTCTAACGAATGGAGGCGACATCATGATCAAGGTCCAACTCTCAACCCTGGTCCTGGCCGGACTGTTGTCCAGCGTGGCCATGGCCGGCGCCACCGGCCCCACCAACCCGGTGGAAGGCCCCAAGTCCCCGGCCACCCAAGGCTCACCGAAGATCAACATCAACCCGCCGACCATGGATGAAGGCTCGTTGCCACCAGCCACCGGCACTGATCCACGGATCCAGGGCAACGACAACGACCGCCAGGGCGGCGCCGGCACCCTGGACTCCGGGGCACCGGACAACGGCAAGAGCGGCGCCGGCTCCAAGACCACCACCGGCGGCTCGGGCTCCGAAGGCAGCAGCCAGTAACGGGCCATTCGCGCTGTCATCCAGCCAGTCCTGCTTGCCATGATCCAAGAGGAAAGACGCCATGACTCGAGGAAGCAAAGCCAAGTACACCCTGGCCCAGCGCCGCAAGGCGGCGGCCATCGAGGCCAGCTATGAAGAACGCGGCCTGCCCCCGGACGAAGCCGAAGCCAGGGCCTGGGCCACGGTCAACAAACAGTCCGGCGGTGGAGAGCGGGCCGGCGGCTCCGGCAGGGACAAGAACCCGGCGGACAAGGCCCGGGCCCGCAGCGACTCAGCCCGGCGCGCAGCCGCGAGCCGCCAGGGCCACCCGCGTGACAGCCAGGCGTCGCTGGCCACCCAGACCAGGGACAGCCTGATGCAGGAGGCACGCGTTAAGAACATTGCGGGACGCTCGCGGATGCGCAAGCAGGAGTTGATCGAAGCCCTGCGCAAGGCCGGCTGAAGCTTTCAATCGACCCGTAGCAGCACATCCACTTCGGCACTACGAGGAGCGGTGGCCGGCCCCCGGCGCGTCACCGCCAGGGCCGCCGCCGCATTGGCCCGGCGCGCGGCGGCCAGGGGGTCAAGACCGGCGGCCAGCGCGGCGATGAATACTCCGGCGTGGGCATCCCCGGCACCATTGCTGTCCACCGCCTCCACTGCGAACCCAGGTACCCGCACCGCTTCGCCCTGCTGGTTGAGCCAGCAGCCTTGGGCGCCGTCGCGCAGTACCAGCAAGGCATCAGGGGCCAGTTGTGGGGCGAGCCGCAGCATGGCCTCGGCGATGCCCTGGCTAGCGGTGAACTGCAGGGCCTCGACGCGATTGCTGCTCCAGATATCCACCCGGGGCAGCAAGGCCACCAGCAGCGTCGGCTCCACCGAAGCCAGTAGTGGCCCCGGGTCGAACATCAACGGCAGCGTGACCGGCAAGCCCAGCAACCAGTCGAGCAGGGCCTGGGCCTTGTGCGCCTGCAACAGGCTGTAGCCACTGACGTACAAGTAGTCTCCCGCTGTCACCACTACCTGGGCCAGGTCTGCGGCCGACAGCTCGCCCTCGGCGCCGATATGGGAAATGAAGGTGCGTTCGGCACTGTCATCGGTCAGCGCCACGCATACACCGGTGTCGGCGCCAGGGCTGCAGGCCAGGCTCATGCCAATGCCTTCGGCCTGCATCGCCGCGCGAACCAGGTCGCCAAAGCGCCCCTCGCCATGACGGCCGAGGTAGACCACCGGCATACCGCTGCGCGCCGCCGCGGCCATGACGTTGAAACCGCCACCGGCCTCGAAGTTCGCCGAGCGGGCCAGCACATCGCTGCCTGCCGACGGCAGGCCGGGCACGTCCATGACCAGGTCGACGATGACCTGGCCGCTGTGCAGCAACCTAGGCATTGGCCTTCTCGATGAAAGCGGCACGTCGATCGCGAGCGCCGCCCAGGAGCCCATAACCGCCACCGGCCACCAGGAAGGTAACGACCCAGCCCAGGCCGTTCTGGCCCAGCCAGGAATCGGCCAGCGGCCCGGTGAACCAGACATCCTCGGCGGTGGTGCCGATGCTGGTGAAGCAGAACCCCAGGACGATGGCCAGCACCCAGGCGCCGAACGCCCGCCATTCGATGCCACCCTGGTACCAGTAGGCACTGGCCGGGCTGACATCCAGCAAGTCGGCGGCGCTGTAGTGGTGACGGTGGACCAGGTCCATCACGAAGATCCCCACCCAGGCGGTGATGGGTACCGCCAGCAGGGAAATGAAACTGATGAAGGGACCATAGAAGCTGTCGGCGATCAGCATGAAGTAGATCGAGCCGATGAAGATCGCCACGATGTCCACCAGCACCGCATAGACGCGCTTGACCTTGAGGCCCAGGGTCAAGGCGGTAAGACCGGCGGAATACACCGACAGGTTGTTGGACAGCAGCAACCCGCCGAAGGCGGCGATCAGGTACGGCACCGCCATCCAGGTCGGCAGCATGTCACGGATGGCGATGATCGGGTCCATCGCCGACGCCAGGTGGTCATTGCCTACCGATAGCAACCCGCCCAGGGTGATCAGCAGCACCAACGGGATGCCAGCGCCAAAGGCCGCCGAGGCCACCAGGCGGCCGGCAGTGACCGAGCGCTGCTGGTAGCGCGACATATCCGCGCCGGAGCTGGCCCAGCCGATCCCGGTGCCGGCGGCCATGGTGCCAACGCCGATGATCATCGCGCTCATGGGCGCCGGCGAGGCGTTGAACACCGCCGTCCAGTCGATGGTCGCGCAGAGAAAACCGCCCACCAGCACGTTCAACGCACCGAAGCCGTAGGTCGCCCACTTCTGGATCAGCAACAAGGTGGCATGGCCCAGGCCGGACACGCTCAAGGTCAGCAGCACGAAGATGGCAATGAACAGCAAGGTCAGCAGCGGTGCGTCCTTGGCCGAGGCCGGGGTCTGGAAGAGGATCGAACTCAGGGACAGCAGGACGAAGGCCGCGGTGGTGGTATTGACCGTTTCCCAGCCCACCCGGGACAGCATCGACACCAGGGTCGGACCGATGTTGCCACGCACACCGAAGATGGCCCGGGACAGGGTCAGGCTTGGCGCCCGTCCCCGCCGGCCGGCCACGGAGATCAGGCCGACCACCGCGAACGACCCCACCGACCCGAGGATCGCCACCAACAGCACCTGCCAGATCGACAACCCGCGGAAGGCCACCAGCGTCGCCCCGAGGGGCAACCCCAGGATGCTGATGTTGGCTGCGAACCAGACCCAGAACAGTTGCAACGGATGGCCGTCGCACTCTGCCTCGGGAACCGGCTCGATACCCCGGGTCTCCAGTTGTCCGGCACCCTGTCCGGCTGTCGATGAACTCATGTGTGGCGCTCCTTGTGCCATTGTTGTGATGCCAGGCCATTTCGGAAGTCGTTGAACGCCCCGGCATTCCCGGCCGTATCCGGCGCCTGCGCTGCCTGGCAGGCACCGGGTTTTCCCTAACGATCGGCAGCGTGCCGACGATGCAGCGTCAGGCCAGGCGACTCAGCGCAGGGCCAGCAGTTGTTCTACCAGGGGCTGCAGGTCCAGCCCATTGACTTGCCGCAACAGGGCGATCAGCTCGCCAGGCCAGCCTCCCAGGCCCTGGCAGGCACCGAGCATGGCGCCGAGGATCGCCGCGATGGTATCGGTATCGCCGCCCAGGCTGGCCGCCATGCACAGGGCCTCGAACGGCTCCAACCGGCCCTGCGCCACCTGCCCGGCCAGGGCGAAGCTGGCCACCACCGACTCCTGGGAGGCCACCGAGGTACCGACCAGCTCATACAGGGTCTGGGCGAATCCGGCCTTGTCGCCAGCCACGCCCAGGGTCGCGGCCCATTGCAGCCGGGCCGCCATGCTCGCGCCGGCCACCCAGTGCCCGTGCACCTCGGCCTGGTTGGCGATCTGCCGGCCCAGGGCCAGGGCGTCGCCCAGGGACGCACCATTGATACCGGCGGAGACCACTGCCGCGACAGCGGCGGCACTGGCGATGCCCAGGCTGGTGTTATGGGTCACCTGGCAGGCCTGGACCACCGCCCGGATGAATGCCTCGGGCGCCGCCACGTCGCTGGCGATGCCCACCGGGGTGATCCGCATGGCCGCGCCGTTGGTGGTGCCATAGCGCCCCGCCTCCTCCACCGAGTGGCCGGCGAGGATCATTTCGATAGCGTGCTTGGTGGAAGGACCGAGCAAGTCCTGGGAGCCCCTGGCCTGCATCGCCGCTTCCCACTCGATCAGGCTCTGGGCCAGTTCCTGGGGCGCGATATGCCCTTGGCCGCGGACCAGTAACTGGCCGATCAGGATGGCTTGTTCGGTGTCGTCGGTGATCGAGCCCCTGGGCATGTTGGCGGCGATCGGCTGGTCCGGGCCGGCGTCCTCCAGGGTATGGATGGTCCCGAAGCGCTGCAGGATCTGCTCGCGACTCAGGGATTGGGTAGGCATGCCCAGGGCATCGCCCAGGGCCAGTCCGTAAAAAGCGCCTAGTGCCCGCTGCAGCGGGCTCACTGGGACTCTCCAAACTGCAGGTGCATGCGGAAATGCTGCGGGTCCAGCAGGCTCTCGACCTGCTCCATGAAACGCCCCTGGCGGTCGTAAGTCGTGCGCAGGGCCTTGAGGAACACCTCCCCGGTGGAGCGCCCCATCAGTTCGGCATCTTCGACGCTCAGCGGCTCGGCGCCGATCCATTGGTCGCCGCGTTCGCCGATATAGCCGTAGGCAGCCAGGGTTATGGTCAGGGAGTCATCGATCAGGCCGACCCGGGGCAGGCCTTCCAGCTCGCCGGATGCGGGGATCAGCGAACGCTCCAGGGACAATACCCGGCCATCGGTGCTGCGCCGGCGCCGGTCCAGCGCGATGAACTGATCGGTACCCAGGCGATGCTTGAGATCCGGGCGGCAGATCGCCTCCAGGCGCAGCACTTCGGTATTGATCAGTGCCCCACTGTCGGCCAGCGCCTGGGCCCAGCCGTGGTTCTGGTCGAGGGCGACACCGTCGAAGGTGACGATGGAACCGACCCCGCTTTGCGTGGCGATGTAGTTGCGACGCTTGAGCTCGGCCAAAGCCTCACGCAAGGTGCCACGACTGACACCGAATTCTTCGGCCAGGCGATGCTCGCCCGGCAGTTGAGAGCCGTCTTCCATCAGACCGCTTTCAATGCGCCGGATCAGTTCGTCGACCACCCTTTTTTTCTTATCGAATCGGACATGTTTGATCATGTCCGGTGTGATACATGAAACGCCTGAGAAAGAGCAAGAAGTATCTTCTTACAACAGCTCGAAACATCCCCAGGACGACCAAGCGGGGTCCGGCCGTTCATGTCCCGGCGCGTCCGCACAGCTGGCAACTTGCAATAGATTCCAGAGGACTAGGGCTCCTGGCCAATGGGGAAGAATACCCCGTCGCTCCACACCCCCAGCCAGCTCTGGCCGTCGAGGAGGCGGGTCTGCGCCAGGTCCACCAACTGATAGAAGACGTTGCGGTGGATCAGCGCCTCCAGATTGTGTCGAACCAGGATATAGGGCGCCGGCTCCTGGGTCCGGGGATCGATGACCACCCTCAGCGGATGCTGGTGGCCAGCACACACCTGGTCATCGACATTGGTGGCAAAGCGCAGCACCTGCTCTTCACCCTGGCCTTGCACCTCCAGGGTCACGGCGACGAAAGGCGCATCGTCGACCTTGATCCCCACCTTCTCCACCGGAGTAACGAGGAAATAGTCGTCGCCATCGCGGCGGATGATGGTGGAGAACAGCTTGACCATGGGCTTGCGACCGATAGGAGTGCCCAGGTAGTACCAGGTGCCATCGCGAGCGATACGCATGTCGATATCGCCGCAGAAATCGGGGTTCCATGAATGGACCGGCGGCAGGCCCTTTTCGGCCTTGGGAATCTGCGCCAGCAGATCATTGGCTTTGCCTGGACCACTCATACCACCCTCCTCGTCAATCAGTCGCTCAAGCCCAACAGGCTACGAGCGTATTGCTGCAAGGGCGGGCCGAGCAAGTCTTGTGGCTTGTTGTCGTGGAACGTCAGTAAACCGCCGCGACTGCGAATCCGCGCCGAATCGATCAGATACTGGGTACTGGTTTCGATCAACATGATCTGGATGGTGCTGGTATCGATGCCAAGACGGTCCACCGCTTCCTGGTCCAGCCACTCATCGGAGTTGCCGATGCGATCGTCGGCCTTGGCGAAACGCGCATAGAGCAGGTAGTGCGCACCCTGGCTGCGGGCCTCGGCCATGGCCTCGTTGAGGCCTTCCGGAGCCCGGGCCCGACGGACCATGGGGAAATACTCGATGAAACCGTTGAAGGCTTCTTCGGCCACTACGTTGGGCCGTGGATAGGCATTGCCAGGCGGCACGAAATGCCCCTGGGCGATGAAAATGTACGAATCAGGCTGAATGCGGAACGAGCTGGTGCGACGGGTATCGCTGTGATCGAGCACACCCGCGTCGCTCAGGTGGTAGCGCACCCCTTCGCCCATATCACTGACATTCATGCAGCCGCCAAGCGCCAAAAAGGCCAGCAGCAAAACCAGGCTACGCATCCTACCCCTCCAAGATCCGGTGACGGAAAACCGGCGAATGGCCACGAGATGCAGCTTCCGCGCCAGCTCCACGCTTGCAGGGCATGGTTTGCGCAACGGAATCAACCACCGATGATCTTCATCACCGTGGCACCACCCGAGAAGGCCACATCCTGCTTGTCGCCCAGGGCCTTGACCAGCAACCGTTGCAAGGCTGGCAAGGCCTGGTGGCGAGGCTTGTCTAGCAGGTCACCGACATAGTGGCGATTGCTCGACGACAGGCAACCGTGCAACCAGCCGGTGGAAGACAGCCGCAGGCGCGAGCAGGTCCGGCAGAACGGCACGCTTTCGTTGGCGATCACGCCGAAGTGGCCAAGGCCGGGAATCTGGTAGCGCACGGCCGTGGCATCCACCGGCGCGTCGGCCTGGAGGTACTCGTAGTGCTGGCCGATCAGGTCCAGCAATTGCCGCAGGCTGACGAATTGCTGCAGGAAGGCGTTGTTATCGCGGGCCAAGTGGCCCATGCGCATCAACTCGATGAAGCGCAGCTCATACCCCTGCTCGAGGCAGTAATCGAGCAGCGGCATGACCTGATCCAGGTTCTGCCCGCGCAACGGCACCATGTTGACCTTGATCTTCAACCCCGCGGCTCGCGCCTGCTCCAGGCCGTCGAGCACCGTGGCCAGGTCACCGCCACGGGCGATACCGCGAAAGGCCGCGGCGTCCAGGGTATCGAGGGAAACGTTGATACGGCGAATGCCGGCATCCACCAGCAGCGGCAGCTTGCGGGCCAGTAGCTGGCCATTGGTGGTCAGGCTGATGTCTTCCAGGCCCATGCGTGCCACCGCGCCCATGAAGGCCTCCAGCTTGGGACTGACCAGGGGTTCGCCGCCGGTGATACGCAGGCGCTCGATGCCCGCTGCCTCGATCAGATAGGCCACGCCGCGGGCCATCGCCTCGGCCGACAACTCGTCCTGGGCGGCCACCAGCCGCTTGCCGTTGGGCACGCAGTAGGTACAGGCGTAGTTGCAGGCTGACGTCAGGCTGATCCGCAGATTGCGAAAGCGCCTGCCTTGACGATCAACGATCATGGATGACTCCGGCGAAGGAAGGGAAAGGCGCGCAAAACCTGACTCAAAAATCAGATTTTGACAAGTCCCATGCCTGAGTATAAGCCTCGGGCTCTGCGCCATACAGGTGCTGATGGCGCAGTCCCAAGGCGGGTGGGCTCAGTTGCCGGAGGTGTCGGGGTCGCGCTTGCGCTTGTTGCCCATGCGCACGCCGATGTCCATCAGGAACTGGAAGAAACCTTCTTGGTCCTCCAGGACATTGCTCCAGAACGGCGAGTGATACAGCGCCACCGCGCCATGCACCAATGCCCAGGAAGCGCAGTAGTGGAAGTACGGCGGCACGTCTTCCAGCTTGCCTTCGCTGATGCGGCCCTTGATCAGCAGGGTCAGGCGCTCGAAGTTGGAAGCACGGATCTTGTGCAGCTCCTCGACCATCTCCGGTACCTGGTTGCCCTTGACCACCTTTTCTTCCAGGCGGTCGAACAGCCGATAGCGCTGCGGGTCACGCATGCGGAACTCGAAGTAGGCCCGGGACAGGGCTTCCTTGTCCTTGTCGACATCGGCAGAGTGCAGCAACTCGTTCAGGTCGCGCTCATAGTCGAGCATCAGGCGCAGGTAGATCTCCGCCTTGGACTTGAAATGCTTGTAGATGGTCCCTTTGCCGATACCCACGGCATCGGCAATCATCTCGACAGTGACGCTGTCTTCACCTTGTTCGAGGAACAGCTTGAGCGCGGTATCGAGAATTTCTTGCTCGCGGCGGCGAAACTCACGGACCTTACGAGGTTCTTTCTGCATAAGAAAAGATCTGTTCGGGGTCAAAATCGAAGCCGCGTATTATGCCTAAATTGCGCCAAAATGCACGGATCATCCATCGTTGCTGCGGTTTCAGGCATAAAACCCAACCTACCGCCAGCGCCTTGAGAGGCCTGGAAAAGCCGGTATAGGCCATGAATACGGGATCGGCAACCGGTTCCAGGAAAAAACACCCGGCCATTCCAAGCCCCGGAACAGACCACGAAGTTCCAGTTCCCCCACAATGGGAACCCCCATCCCTGGCCAGGGCTGGTCCTTGACGAAAACCAGGCAACGAGTCGTTTTCAATCAGCCACGACAGCATGCCCTGTCCTCATCACACGCCAATCACATCGACAGCTTCGATGCCCAATAGGGACGCACTCTTCGGGCAGTGATGCTCACGACAAAAGGTGAAGAACGACTAGTTCGTTGAAAACCGGGTAATTTCCAGACAACTTCGGCAAATTATCGAGCAAGATCCGACTTTCGCCGAAAGTGAGAACTCAAGCGAAGCGCGCGTATTCCAAATTTGTTTAAGAAACGGACAAGGCAAACTGGACTGAACCCGATCCTGATCAATACTTGAACTGTCGGCGGGACGTCTCCCCCAAGTGAAACGCCGATCTAGGTGCCGAAGGACCGCGTGCCTAAGCTTTACTCCTAATGGTCTTAACCCGGATTCACCCCCCAGAACCCGGGTTTTTTTTGCCTGGAATTCCTCCAGGCCAGGATCAGGCCTGGTCCTTGACCCGTGCCAGGGGGAACAGGCGCTTGAAGTTCGCCGTGGTCTGTGCGGCAAAGGCCTCGTAGGATTCGCCGCGCAACATCGCCAGGAACTCCGCCACTTCACGCACGTACTGCGGCAGGTTGGGCTTGCCGCGATAGGGAATCGGCGCCAGGTAGGGGGAATCGGTTTCCACCAGCAGCCGATCGGCCGGCACTTGCCGGGCCACATCACGCAAGGCGTCGGCATTGCGGAAGGTGACGATCCCCGACAGGGAAATATAGAACCCCAGGTCCAGGGCTTCCTTGGCCATGGCCCAGTCCTCGGTGAAGCAGTGCAAAACCCCGGCATTGGGTAGCGCCGCTTCCCGCAGCAAGGCCAGGGTATCGGCCCGCGCGCCACGGGTATGCACCACCACCGGCTTGCCGGTCTGCTGGGCCGCCTGCAGATGCAGGCGGAAGGACGCCTGCTGCAGCTCGGCCGCCTCGGGCTCGTAGTGATAATCCAGGCCGGTCTCGCCGATGGCCACCACCCGTGGATGGTTCAGTTCGTCCAGCAGCCAGTCCAGCGCCGGCGCGGCCCCAGGCTGCACATCCAAGGGATGCACCCCCACCGAACAGTCGACATCGTCATAACGATCGGCCAGGGCCTTCACGTCCGCAGCATTGTCGGCGCTGACACCGATGCACAGGAAGTGTCCGACGCCGCGCTCGCGGGCCGCCGCCAGAGCGGCATCCAGGGAGCCGTCATGGGCGGCCAGGTCGAGGCGATCAAGGTGGCAATGGGAATCTACGAGCATAGGGGCGGCAACTTGCATCCGATAAATGAAAAGGCCGGATGACTGCATCCGACCCAGGGAAGAACTGATTCTAGGCGCCGGGCGTCAGTTCTGGGTAGGCAACGCCGCCCATTGCACCAGTAGCGCCTCGAGCAGCAGCACCCGGTTGAGGTTGGCCTTGTTCAGGACCTTCTGCCGCTGGGCCAGGATCCAGTCCTGCATGGCCAGCACCTTGGCCTGGGCGGACTTCTGCGCCAGGTACTGCACCACCTTGCGCATGTCCGCCAGCCCCAGGCCTTGCTCATCCTGGGTCAGCTGGTAACGCAGGATCAGGTTCGACCAGTCGCAGAACCAGTCGAACAGCAGCAACAACGGCACGGCGTTCCAGGACTCGGCCAACTGGGTCGGCGATTGCTGCTGCTTGAGCAGCTTCTTCACGCCCTCCACCACCTGCGCCCGCTGTTCCCGAGCGCCCTGGGTGTGCAGGCTGACGGCGGCCAGGGGCGAACCGGCGGCCAGGGCCAGTAACTCCACCCGCTCCTCGTCGCTGCATTCGGGCAAGGCGGCGGCCAGCCAGTGCATGCTCATGGCCTCGCTGGGCAACGGGCACGCCTGCTGCACGCAGCGGCTCTTGATGGTCGGCAGCAATCGGCTGGGCTGGTGGCTGACCAGCAACAGCACGGTGTCCCCGGAAGGTTCTTCGAGGCTCTTCAAGAGGGCGTTGGCGGCATTGATGTTCATCGCCTCCACCGGCTCGATCAGCACCACCTTGCGCCCGCCCAATTGCGCAGTCTGGACCACGAAACTCACCAGGTCGCGAACCTGATCGACCTTGATCGGCTTGTCGGCTTCCTCGGGCTCCAGGATGTAGTTGTCCGGATGACTACCGGCCTGCAACAGCAGGCAAGACTTGCACTGCCCACAGGCCTCCAGGCCCTCCGGTCGCTGGCACAGCAGCCGGGTCATCAGGCGCTCGGCCAGGGCCCGCTTGCCGATACCCGCCGGACCATGCAGGAGATAGGCATGGGCATGCTGGGTGCGCCCCGCCAGTTGCTGCCAAAGGGCATCCTGCCAGGGGAAGACGTCAGCCACGGGCGCGCTCCAGCAACTGCGGCAGCAAGCCATCCAGGGATTGCTGGACCTCGGCCAGGGGTTGGGACGCGTCCACCAGGAAATAACGCTCGGGAGCGGCCTCGGCACGCTTGAGGAAAGCTTGGCGAACCTTCTGGAAGAACTCCCGGCCCTCCTGCTCGAAACGATCCAGTCGACCGCGGGCGCTGGCACGCGCCAGGCCGACTTCCACCGGCAGGTCGAAGACCAGGGTCAAGTCCGGGCGCAGCGGGCCCTGGACGAAGTCTTCCAGGGCCTCGATCCGCGCAAGACTCAAGCCACGGCCGGCGCCTTGGTAGGCATAGGTCGAATCGGTGAAACGATCGCAGAGCACCACTGCGCCGCGCTGCAGTGCCGGGCGAATCACCGTTGCCAGGTGCTGGGCCCGGGCAGCGAATACCAGCAACAGTTCGGTGTCGCTGTTCATGATCTCGTCGGCCGGCGTCAACAGCACCTCGCGAATACGCTCGGCCAGGGGCGTGCCGCCCGGCTCGCGGGTCAGCAACACCTCGATGCCCGCTGCACGCAAGCGCTCGGCGAGGTACTCGCGGTTGGTGCTCTTGCCGGCGCCTTCCGGGCCTTCCAGGGTAATAAACAAACCAGTCACGGGCAGTCCTTCAAATTCATTGCGGGCTTTTCGGCGCTTGCCCGGGCTCGAGGGGAACAGGCGCTGGCGGAGCCGGTTCGACCTCGGCCGGTGCCTGCTCCGGCGCAGCGCTCGGACTCGGCGCCTCGGGAGCTGCGGGGCTGGCGGTCGGAGCCGGGCTGGAGCGGTAGTCGGCACGGCGCTTGAGCTGGAACTCACGCACGGCGCTGTTGTGGGCGTCCAGGTCATCGGAGAACACATGGCTGCCATCTCCGCGGGCGACGAAGTACAGGCTCTTGCCCGGCACCGGGTTGAGCGCGGCGTGGATCGCCTCGCGCCCCACCATGGCAATCGGCGTCGGCGGCAGGCCAGCGTTCATGTAGGTGTTGTAGGGCGTCGCTTCCTTCAGGTGGGCCCGGGTCAACTTGCCGGTGTAGCGCTCACCCAGGCCATAGATCACCGTGGGGTCGGTCTGCAGCAGCATGCCGATCTGCATCCGGCGCACGAACACCCCGGCAATCTGCCCACGCTCCTGGGGTACGCCGGTTTCCTTCTCCACCAGGGAGGCCATGATCAGCGCCTGGTAGGGATCGGTATAGGGAGCATCCTCGGCGCGCTTTTCCCACTCCTTGGCCAGCACGCTGTCCAGGCGATCGTAGGCCTTGGCCAGGAGCTCGGCATCGCTCATGCCCCGGACGAAACGATAGGTATCGGGAAAGAACCGCCCTTCGGGAAACACACCGCCGTGGCCGAGCTTTTCCATCACCTGGGCGTCGCTGAGGCCAGCCAGGGTTTGTTGCAGCTTGTCGCTCTTGGCCAGGGCATTGCGGACCTGGCGGAAGTTCCAGCCCTCCACCAGGGTCAGGCTGTATTGCACCACCTCGCCACGCTGCCAGACACCGATCAGGTCCTGGGCCGTCATGCCCGGGGTCATGCGGTATTCACCGCTGTGCAGGGGCTGGCCCGGCAGGTTGAAACGCCAATACAGGCGCAGCCAGAAAGCATCCTGGATGACGCCGTCGGCTTGCAGGCGGTTGAAGGTTCCAGTGGGGGTGGAGCCGGCGGGAACATCGAGCAGTTGTTCCTGGCTCAGGTTCAACGGTTGCTCCAGGGCCGAATTCAGCTTCCAGGCACTGCCCCCCAGCAGCAGCCCTGCCAGGACCAGTCCGGTTTCCAGCAGGAGCAGTAATTTACGTCTCACGAATCAAGCATCCAGTAGTGCGCGGGTAATGCCCTGCAGTTTACGGGTGAGCGGTCCTGCCGACCAGCGCATCCCGGCACAGCGCAGTACCGGCCAGATGCCATAGACACTGTTGCACACGAAGACCTCATCAGCCCGCCGCAATTGCTCGAGACCGATGTCGGTGATCACCACGGGAATGCCTTGCAGCTGGGCCTGGGCGAGGATTTCGCCGCGCATCACCCCGGCCACGCCACAGCGGCTCAGGTCCGCCGTCAGCAGTTGCCCTCCAGCGACCAGGAACAGATTGCTGAACACGCCCTCGATCACGCGCCCGGCGCCATCGAGCATCAGGCCTTCGGCATGCTCGCTATCGCGCCATTCGGCCCGGGCCAGGACCTGCTCCAGGCGGTTGAGGTGCTTGAGGCCAGCCAGCAAGGGCTGCTCGGACAAGCGCGTGGCGCAAGGAAACAGCTGAACCCCTTGTGCGGCATGGGCCGCTGGATAGGCCGGCAAAGCCCCGCCCTGGAGGATCCGCCGCGCCGGCGCCGCAGGATCGGCCGCGTAGCCGCGCAGGCTATCGCCCCGGGTCAGGATCAGCTTGAGCACCCCTTCGTCCAGGGCTTGGGCGTAGGCCAGCACCTCGCCGCGCACCAGCCCCGGATCCGTCACCAAGGCCAGGCGCCGGCAGCCTTCGGCCAGACGCTGCAAGTGCCGCTCGAGCAGCAGCGGCTTGCCGGATCTGACGGCGATGGTCTCGAACAGGCCATCGCCGTAGGCCAGGCCACGATCCTTGAGCGACAGAGAGTCAGCCGGACGACCGTCGACCCAGCTGTGCATCACTCGGAAAACCGACGGAATACCAGGGAGCCGTTGGTACCGCCAAAACCGAAGGAGTTGGAGAGCACGACATCGATATCCATGCTGCGCGCCGTGTGCGGCACGAAATCCAGGTCGCAGCCTTCGTCGGGCTCATCCAGGTTGATGGTGGGCGGCGCGACCTGACTGTTGATCGCCAACACGCTGAAGATCGCCTCGATCGCCCCGGCGGCGCCCAACAGGTGGCCGGTCATGGACTTGGTGGAGCTGACCGCGAGCTTGTAGGCATGGTCGCCGAACACACTCTTGATCGCTTCGGCTTCCGCCAGGTCGCCAGCTGGCGTCGAAGTGCCATGGGCGTTGATGTACTGCACCTGGTCGGCATTGATCTTCGCGTCGCGCAAGGCATTGGCGATGCAACGGGCAGCACCGGCGCCATCGGCGGGTGGCGAAGTCATGTGGTAGGCGTCACCGCTCATGCCAAAACCGATCAGCTCGGCATAGATGGTGGCACCACGCGCCTTGGCATGCTCCAGCTCTTCCAGGACCAGGGCGCCGGAACCATCGGACAGCACGAAGCCATCACGGCCCTTGTCCCACGGCCGGCTGGCACGGGTCGGTTCGTCGTTGCGGGTCGACAGCGCACGGGAGGCGCCGAAACCACCCATGCCCAGGCCGCAAGCGGCCATCTCGGCACCACCGGCAATCATCACGTCGGCTTCGCCGTAGGCAATGTTGCGCGCAGCCATGCCGATGCAGTGGGTGCCCGTGGTGCACGCTGTGGAAATGGCGTAGTTCGGCCCCTGGAGCCCCAGGTGAATGGACAGGAAACCGGAAATCATGTTGATGATCGAGCCCGGCACGAAGAACGGAGAAATCCGTCGTGGGCCGGAGTCGTGCAGCGTACGGCTGGTTTCTTCGATATTGGTCAGACCGCCAATACCCGAGCCCATGGCGACGCCGATGCGATCACGGTTGGCGTCGGTGACTTCCAGGCCGGCATTGCGTACCGCCTGGAAACCGGCCGCCAGGCCGTATTGGATGAACAGGTCGAGCTTGCGGGCCTCTTTGGCCGACAGGTATTCCTCGACATTGAAGCCCTTTACCGAGCCGCCAAAACGGGTGGAATAGGCAGAAAGGTCGGTGTGCTCGATCAGACCGATGCCACTTTGGCCAGCCAGAATGCCCTGCCAGCTAGTCGGTACATCCGTACCCAGCGGCGACAACATACCCATACCGGTGACTACGACGCGTCTACGCGACACAGCACTCTCCTTTTTCTAATGACGACACTCTTTGCATCAGGCCTAAAGAAAAAACCGCACGCCGTGACGGCAGTGCGGTTTTTCCATGACAGCAAAATACGACTACAAACGATTAAGCCTGGTGGCTGTTAACGTAGTCGATAGCTGCTTGAACGGTAGTGATCTTCTCAGCTTCTTCGTCAGGGATTTCGGTCTCGAATTCCTCTTCCAGAGCCATCACCAGCTCAACGGTGTCAAGGGAGTCGGCACCCAGGTCTTCAACGAAGGAAGCGGTGTTAACAACTTCTTCTTCTTTAACGCCCAGTTGCTCAGCAACGATTTTCTTGACGCGCTCTTCGATGGTGCTCATACCTTGTTTTCACTCCTAATGGACAAATTCAGGCAGCTGGCCAGTGGGTAAGTGTATAGAAAGGCTTTTCAGCTTTTCAACCGAAAGCTTTACCACTCAACCCTTTGGCCATCTGCCTATAAATAGATTGCAGCTTTATAACGGATTTTAGACAGCTCGTATGACACTTTTTTGAAGCAATCCGTCACATTTGCCTTACATATACATCCCGCCGTTGACCGGGATTGTAGCCCCAGTAACGTATGCCGCACCGTCGGATGCCAGGAAAGCGACCACTTGCGCGATCTCATGAGCCTGACCCAGACGGCCCAGCGGAATCTGTGTCTGCAGGGCTTCACGCTGTGCTTCCGGCAGCTCGCGAGTCATATCGGTATCGATGAAACCAGGAGCGACCGAGTTCACAGTGATCGACCGCGAACCTACTTCCCGCGCCAGGGCACGACTGAAACCTTCGAGGCCGGCCTTGGCGGCGGCGTAGTTTACTTGGCCTGCGTTGCCCATGGCACCCACAACCGAGCCAATATTGATAATTCGCCCCCAACGAGCCTTGGTCATGCCGCGCAGGACGCCCTTGGACAGGCGATACAGGCTGTTGAGGTTGGTATCGACCACGTCGTACCACTCGTCATCTTTCATGCGCATCATCAGGTTGTCGCGGGTGATGCCGGCGTTGTTCACCAGGATCGCCGGCGCACCGAACTGCTCGGTGATGCTGGCCAGGACCGCAGCCACGGATTCGTCGCTGGTGACATTGAGCTCCAGGCCAGTGCCTTGAACGCCGTTTTCCTTGAGGGTGGCAGCGATGCGCTCGGCACCCGAGGCGGAAGTGGCGGTACCCACCACGATGGCACCCATGCGCCCCAGTTCGAGGGCGATGGCCTGGCCGATCCCACGGCTGGCGCCGGTCACCAGTGCAACTTTACCTTGCAGACTCATGCAAGCTTCTCCTAGTTCAGGCCAACGCTGCGCGGGCGGCAGCGAAAGCATCCGGGGTATTCAGGTTAGAGGTCGAAACGCCTTCGGCGCAGCGCTTGTTGAGGCCAGCCAGGACCTTGCCCGGGCCGCACTCAACCAGCTCGGTAGCACCGCTGGCGGCCAGGGTTTGCACCGACTCGACCCAACGTACAGGCTTGTACAGTTGCTCCAGCAGATCGTGCTTGAGGCCATCCAGGTCAACCGCCACCGCAGCACTGACGTTCTGCACCAGAGGGATCTGCGGAGCCTGCCAGTCGATCGCGGCGATCGACTCGGCAAAACGCTCGGCCGCAGGGCGCATCAGCTCGCAGTGGGACGGCACGCTGACCGGCAACGGCATGGCACGCTTGGCGCCACGAGCCTTGCAACCTTCGATGGCACGGTCCACGGCAGCCTTGGCACCGGCGATCACCACCTGGCCCGGGGAGTTATAGTTCACCGCGCTGACCACTTCACCTTGCGCCGCCTCTTCGCAGGCGGCCACTACATCGGCATCGTCCAGGCCCAGGACCGCCGCCATGGCGCCCTGCCCTGCCGGCACGGCCTCCTGCATCAGCTGGCCACGACGCTCCACCAGCTTGACCGCCTCGGCCAGGGTCAGGCTGCCGGCAGCGACCAGGGCGCTGTATTCACCCAGGCTGTGGCCGGCAACGAATGCCGGGCGTGCACCACCCTCGGCCAGCCACAGGCGCCACAGAGCGATGGACGCGGTGAGAATCGCGGGTTGAGTCTTGTCGGTCTGGTTCAGCAACTCCGCCGGACCTTCCTGGGTCAGAGCCCAGAGATCGTAGCCCAGGGCATCGGAGGCTTCCTTGAAAGTATCGAGGATCAACGGGTACTGCGCGCCCAGCTCGGCCAACATGCCGAGGGACTGCGAGCCCTGTCCTGGAAAGACGAATGCGAGGGATGCAGACATGTAACGAGCCCCTAATGATCTTGTCGTCGGAGAATTGACGTCACACCGTAGTGGACGCAAGAAACTGACAGTTGGATGGCCAATCGAACCGAGCGGTCACATTTAAGCACCCCACCGGGAAAACGCCTAAGGCAGCAGGTCTTCGAGGCGCCCGTGCAAGCGCCGCGGCAGATCTTCCTGGATCTCGATCAGCGCTCGCTGGATCGCACTCTGGAAGCCCTGGACTCCCGCCGAGCCGTGGCTCTTGACCACGATCCCCTGCAAACCCAGGAAACTTGCGCCATTGTGCCGGGCCGGCGCCAGGTCCGCCTGCAGCCGCCGCATCAAGGGCAAGGCCAAAGCCCCCACCGCCCGGGAAAGCATGCTCTGCTTGAACAGGGCCTCGATACGGGCCGCGATCATGGTCGCCAGGCCTTCACTGGACTTGAGCAGGATATTGCCGACGAAACCGTCGCACACCACCACGTCCGCTTCGCCGCGGTACAGACCGTCACCCTCGACAAAACCGATGTAGTTCAAGCCCCGGGCCTGCTGCAGGAGATTCGCCGCCAGCTTGACCTGCTGATTGCCTTTGATGTCCTCGGTGCCGATGTTCAGCAAGGCCACCCGGGGACGAGCGATGCCCAGGCTCTCCGCCGCAACCGAGCCCATGATGGCGAACTGCAGCAAATGCTCGGCACTGCAATCGACGTTGGCCCCCAGGTCGAGCAACTGGCAGTAGCCACGCTGGGTGGGAATGGCCGCCACCATCGCCGGGCGATCGATACCGGGCAGGGTCTTGAGCACGTAGCGCGACAGCGCCATGAGCGCCCCGGTATTACCGGCACTGACACAGGCCTGGACCTTTTCCTCGCGCAACAGCTCAAGCGCCACCCGCATCGAAGAATCAGGCTTGCCGCGCAAGGCTTGGGAAGGCTTTTCGTCCATGGTGACCACCTCGCTCGCAGGGGTGATCGACAGGCGAGCGCGATCCACGGCCGAATGGCTGGAAATCAATTCTTCAAGGAGGGAGGGTTGACCCACCAGGGTCAGGTGCAGCGAGGGGGCAGCAGACAGGCAGGCAAGACTGGCCTGAACAATGCTGCGGGGACCGAAGTCCCCGCCCATTGCGTCAATCGCGATGACTTGAGCGGACAAGGATTACTCGTCAGCGCCCTTGTCGATCACTTTACGACCACGGTATACGCCTTCAGGCGATACGTGGTGACGCAGGTGAACTTCACCGGTGGTCTTTTCTACGGACAGGGTGCTAGCCTCGAGAGCATCGTGGGAACGACGCATGTCACGGGCAGAGCGGGATTTTTTGTTCTGCTGAACAGCCATAATTGATTAACTCCTAAACGTTTGGGTCACGCTTTAACTGCGCCAATACACTGAACGGGTTGGACCGCGTTACCTCGTCCTCGCTCGGTTCGGGCTCATCGAGCCCCGCCGGCTGCTGGCATTCTTCCGGATGATGAGCAGGCACGATAGGCAAGGCGAGCAACAGCTCATCCTCGATCAACGCCTGCAGATCCAAAGGATCTTCGCCCAGTTCCAGCACGTCATAACCTTTCGGCAACGACTGGGTATTCGCACCCTCCTTCACCACCGCGTAACTGCATTCGCTGTGGATCGGCAGGGTGACCAGCTCAAGACAACGCTGGCAAACCATCTTGACTTCGACGTCGATGGAGCTGTGGATAACTACAGCTTTACGTTCGTCACGCTCGAAAACGAATTTAGCCTGCACCGTACCGACATCGTCGGCAAGCGGGTCGCAGAGTCTCTCCAAATCGGCCAGCAGCACTTCCCCCTGAAGGGTGGTACCACGGTCAGCCAATTTGCGCGGGTCAACGTGAGGTGGAATCGGGTCATTCAACATAGGCGCAGCATTATAGGGATGCCCCCGGCCATGTCAAAGGAAATTCAGCCCTGTCCGTCACTTGCCCGCCCCGCTAGAATTCCCGGCCCGCCCAGGAGATGCGCATGCTGCCTTTACTACTTGCCTCAAGCTCGACCTACCGCCGGGAATTACTGTCCCGCCTGCAACTGCCATTCACCTGCAGCTCTCCCGATATAGACGAAAGCCATCGCCCGGGCGAAAGCGCCGTGGAACTGGTCAAACGCCTGGCCGAAGAAAAGGCTCGCGCCCTCGCCCCCAGCCACCCAGGCCACCTGATCATCGGCTCGGATCAAGTCGCAGTATTGGGCGAACGAATCATCGGCAAGCCCCACACCTTCGACAAGGCCCGCCAGCAACTGCTGGACGCCAGCGGCGCCAGCGTGACCTTCCTCACCGGCCTGGCCCTGCTCAACAGCCAGACCGGCCAATGCCAGGTCGACTGCATTCCCTTCACAGTGCACATGCGCACCCTGGACGACCAGCGCATCGAGCGCTATCTGAATGCCGAGCGCCCCTTCGATTGCGCCGGCAGCTTCAAGGCCGAGGGCCTCGGGGTCAGCCTGTTCAAAAGCACTGACGGCAGCGACGCCACCAGCCTAGTCGGACTGCCACTGATACGCCTGGTGGACATGCTGCTGGTCGAAGGCGTGGACATACCTTGAGACCACGAAAAAGCCGGCCATAAGGCCGGCTTTCATTGGACGCCAGAGGCTCAACGCAAGGTCGGCCCCTGGAAGCCCATCCACATGGCGATCTTCTCGGCGACGCTGGCGCCCAGCCTCTTCGAGAAGCGATCGAAGGGCGATTCCTGGACGGTGAAGTCCACCACTTCCTTCTCGCCAATCACGTCACGCGCAACCGAACTGGTATTGCCCAGCCCGTCGACCAACCCCAGTTGCAAGGCCTGCTCGCCGGACCACACCAGGCCGGAAAACAGCTCGGGGTGCTCCTTGTCCTTCAACCGCTCGCCACGCCCTTGCTTGACGCTGGCGATGAACTGGCGATGAGTGGTGTCCAGCACACCCTGCCAGAACTGAGTCTCCTCGGGTTTTTGCGGCTGGAAGGGATCGAGGAACGACTTATGCTCGCCAGAGGTATAGGTGCGACGCTCGATCCCGAGCTTCTCCATGGTCCCGACAAAGCCATACCCAGCCGCCGTCACGCCGATAGATCCAACCAAACTGGCTTTGTCGGCATAAATCTGATCAGCGGCACTGGCGATATAGTAAGCACCTGAAGCCCCCAGATCGGAAATCACCGCATAGACCTTGGTGTCCTTGTGCAAGCCCCGCAGGCGACGGATCTCGTCATAGACATACCCGGACTGCACCGGACTACCACCCGGACTGTTGATTCGCAGGACGATACCCTTGACCTTCGGATCGTCGAAAGCGGTGCGCAAACTACCGACGATATTGTCCGCACTGGCAGACTCCTTGTCCGCGATCACCCCGGTCACATCGATTACCGCGGTGTAGCTGCTACCCCGGGTAGCGTTCTTCTCGATGCTCATCAACGGAGTGAACATGAGCAATGCCACGAACAGATAGACAAAGGTCAGCAACTTGAAGAAGATCCCCCAGCGCCGCGAGCGCCGCTGCTCCTGGACACTGGCCAACAGAGTCTTTTCCAAGAGCTTCCAGCTTCTGTCATCAGGGCTTTCGGCGCCCGTTGTGCCTGGCGCCTTCCATTCGTCGGTCATGCCTACTACCTCAGCAACAAATTAACTCGCAGCCCGACCGAGCCAGGCATGCAATTGAGGAAAATGATCGATGGACAAGCGCGGCTCCAGCATTTGCAAGGCCTCGATAGGCTGGGCACCGTAGCTTACGGCGACCGAATCCATGCCCGCATTGCGCGCCATCAACAGGTCGAAGGAAGAATCCCCAACCATCAGCGCCTGCCTGGCTCCGACCCCGCAATGCGCAAGGATTTCTTCCAACATCAAGGGATGCGGCTTGCTGGCAGTCTCATCTGCGGCCCGGGTGATATCGAAGTACCCCTCCCAACCATGAGCCTTCAGTACCCGATCAAGGCCACGCCGCGCCTTGCCGGTCGCGACTGCCAACCGATACCCCTCGGCCCGAAAGCTCTCGAGCGACTGCGCCACCCCATCAAACAGCGGCGAGGGCTCGGCGTCGAGCGCGATGTAGTGATCAGCGTAGTGCTGACGAAACGTCACCAACTGCTCATCATCGATTTCCGGATACAGGGTCCGGATCGCCTCCGGCAGGCCCAGTCCGATGATGCCCTTGACGGCGGAATCATCGCACCGGGGAAAGCCGGAACGGTCGGCGGACACATGCATTGATTCGACAATCCGACCAATGGAATCCGCCAGGGTGCCATCCCAATCGAAGATCAGCAGCTTGTAATCAGGGTGCACTCAGGCGCTCCACGGTCTTGGCCCACATTTCGTCCACCGGGGCCTGCAATTTCAGCTCGCCACCATCGGGCAGCGGCACCGTCAACATATAGGCGTGCAGGAACAGGCGTTTACCGCCCAGATCGCGGATTTCCCGAGTGAAATCATCGTCGCCGTACTTGCTGTCGCCAGCGATGCAATGCCCGGCATGCAGGGTATGCACTCGAATCTGGTGCGTACGCCCAGTCACCGGCTTGGCTTCGACCATGGTGGCAAAGTCGCCGAAACGGCGCAGAACCTTGAATACCGTCAAAGCCTCCTTGCCTTCTTCGTTGACCTCCACCATGCGCTCCCCGGAACGCAGGTTGCTCTTGAGCAACGGGGCCCGCACCTGCTTCAAGGCCGTCGCCCAATGACCGCGCACCAACGCCATGTAGCGCTTATCCACGCCGTCGCCACGCAATGCAGCATGCAAATGACGCAACATGCTGCGTTTCTTGGCGATCATCAGGAGCCCGGAAGTGTCGCGATCGAGGCGATGCACCAACTCCAGCTCCTTGGCATCTGGCCGCAACTGACGAAAGGCTTCGATCACGCCGAAATTCAGGCCGCTACCACCATGCACGGCAATGCCGGCCGGCTTGTTGATCACGATCAGCGCCTTGTCCTCGAAGACGATCGAAGCCTCCAGGCGCTGCAGCAACCCCTGGGCCAGAGGCACAGGCTCATCGCGCTCGGGCACGCGCACCGGCGGCACGCGCACAAGATCGCCTTCCTGCAACTTGTACTCGGGCTTGATCCGCCCCTTGTTCACCCGCACTTCGCCTTTGCGCAAGATGCGATAAATCAAGGTCTTGGGCACGCCCTTGAGTCGAGCGAGAAGGAAATTATCAATACGTTGGCCGGCATATTCCGGCGTGACCTCAAGCAGTTGAACGCCTGGAGTCGAGGGGGCAGTAGTCGTCATGCCGCGGATAATAACAATTTTTATGGATTTGAAGCACTTAATGATTACTGCTATAGTCGCGAACGCCGCCAAAAGCGGCTGGACAGAGGAACAGCGGCCAACAGCCGGCCCTGACCAACGCAATTCATGAGGACGCAAGGCCGTCCTACGCAACGCTCGCCACATAACGGACGAGTTGGACGCTGTAACAAGCGCAGGTGACATGAGGCCTGAAACCCGTAGGAAGCAGAGTTATCACTCGCCTCTTACGCAGCGATTAACGGCCAGTTCACAAAGTGCAGTCAGCGGCTAATAACACCCAGGCGGAAGTTGTGGAAACAACGCCTTAGCCATGATGCGTGACCTCCCCTTTCGGAGTTCACGGTAAATGCCAACCCGCTGCGGATTCTGCGCGCGGCAGCACCCGAATTATCAGGGATACGTGTAGGGTGGAGATGCACAACCGTCGGACTGTGTAGCATTAGGCTTTATCAAGACGCTTCATCTCGTCCACAGTCGCCGGTTGATTCCTCCTCCTGACAGACTTTTGCTTAAGCGGTGCTTTAGTCACCACAGCAAGCAGGACGCGTGAGTCGCGACTTCGTCCCCGGTTGACAGGGACGAACCTCGCTAGACACTCGAGTGGTCAACCACTCCTGACGCACCTGACACCGACCGTGAGAAGTCGTGTGTGCCGAACGCCGTTTCCGGCAGCCCGGAAACCGACGGTACTACATGAAAAGAATGCTGATTAACGCAACTCAACCCGAAGAGTTGCGTGTTGCCCTGGTAGATGGCCAGCGCCTCTACGACCTGGACATCGAGTCCGGTGCACGCGAGCAGAAAAAGGCCAACATCTATAAAGGCCGCATCACTCGCATCGAACCTAGCCTGGAGGCTGCCTTTGTCGATTTCGGCTCTGAGCGCCACGGCTTCCTGCCTCTCAAAGAAATCTCCCGCGAATACTTCAAGAAAGCCCCTGAAGGCCGCGTCAATATCAAGGACGTCCTGAGCGAAGGCCAGGAAGTCATCGTCCAGGTCGAGAAAGAAGAGCGTGGCAACAAGGGCGCAGCCCTGACCACCTTCATCAGCCTGGCCGGCCGCTACCTGGTCCTGATGCCGAACAACCCTCGCGCCGGCGGCATCTCGCGCCGCATCGAAGGCGAAGAGCGCAACGAACTGCGCGAAGCGCTGAACGGCCTGGTGGCACCTGCCGACATGGGCCTGATCGTCCGCACTGCCGGCCTGGGCCGCAGCAGCGAAGAAATGCAGTGGGACCTGGACTACCTGCTGCAACTCTGGACTGCCATCAAGGAAGCGTCCCAGGACCGTTCCGCGCCATTCCTGATCTACCAGGAAAGCAACGTCATCATCCGCGCGATCCGCGACTACCTGCGCCAGGATATTGGCGAAGTACTGATCGACAGCGTCGAAGCCCAGGACGAAGCCCTGACCTTCATCCGCCAGGTGATGCCGCAGTACGCCAGCAAGATCAAGCTGTACGAAGACAGCGTGCCGCTGTTCAACCGTTTCCAGATCGAAAGTCAGATCGAGACCGCCTTCCAGCGCGTGGTCGAACTGCCTTCCGGCGGCTCCATCGTCATCGACCCGACAGAAGCCCTGGTGTCCATCGACATCAACTCGGCTCGCGCCACCAAGGGCAGCGATATCGAAGAAACCGCCCTGCAGACCAACCTGGAAGCGGCCGAGGAAATCGCCCGCCAACTGCGTCTGCGTGATATCGGCGGCCTGATCGTCATCGACTTCATCGACATGACCCCGGCCAAGAACCAGCGCGCCGTGGAAGAAAAAGTCCGCGAATGCCTGGAAGCCGACCGCGCCCGCGTGCAGATCGGCCGTATTTCGCGCTTCGGCCTGCTGGAAATGTCCCGTCAGCGCCTGCGCCCATCCCTGGGCGAAAGCAGCGGCATCGTCTGCCCACGCTGCAGCGGCACCGGTATCATCCGTGACGTCGAGTCGCTGTCCCTGGCCATCCTGCGCCTGATCGAAGAAGAAGCCCTGAAGGACCGCACCGCCGAAGTCCGCGCCCAGGTACCGATCCCGGTCGCCGCGTTCCTGCTCAACGAAAAACGCAACTCGATCACCAAGATCGAACTGCGTACCCGCGCCCGCATCGTCATCCTGCCTAACGATCACCTCGAGACGCCGCACTTCGAAGTCCAGCGCCTGCGCGATGACAACCCGGACGCCAACAACAACCAGTCCAGCTACGAGATCGCCGCTGCCGCTGCCGAGGCCGAGGAGCCACAACCGGCTGCCGGCACTCGCACCCTGGTTCGCCAGGAAGCCGCGGTGAAGACTGCCCCGGCTCGCGCCAACGCTCCGATTCCTGCCGAAGCCGCCGCCCCGGCGCCAGCACCGGCTCCAGTTGCCGAGCCAAGCCTGTTCAAGGGCCTGGTCAAGTCCCTGGTCAGCCTGTTTGCCAGCAAGGAAGAGCCTGCCGCACCGGTGGTAGCCGAGAAACCGGCCCCCGAGCGTCCTGCCCGCAACGAAGAACGTCGCAACGGTCGCCAGCAGAGCCGCAACCGCAACGGTCGTCGCGACGAAGATCGCAAGCCACGCGAGGAACGCGCACCACGGGAAGAACGTCACCCACGCGAACTGCGCGAAGCTCGCGATGAAGGCCAGGCCGCTCGCGAAGAGCGCCAGCCACGTGCGCCGCGTGAAGAACGCCAGCCACGCGCACCGCGTGAAGACCGCAAGCCTCGCGGTGAGCGTGAAGAGCGCGTACGCGAACTGCGCGAACCCCTGGACGCCGCTCCAGCGGTAGCCGCTGCCGCCGCTACTGCGGCCGTCGCCGAAGAGCGTCCGGCTCGCCAACCACGGGAAGAGCGTCAACCACGCCCGCCACGTGAAGAGCGTCAACCTCGTGCAGAACAGGCACAGGCCGCAGCCGCCAGCGAAGAAGAAGCACTGCCTAACGAAGAGCAACTGCAGGAAGAAGGCCAGGACAACGCCGAAGGCGAGCGTCCACGTCGTCGCTCCCGCGGCCAGCGTCGTCGCAGTAACCGTCGCGAGCGTCAGCGTGACGCCAACGGCAACCTGATCGAAGGCTCGGAAGAAAACACCGAAGAGCCAAGCAGCACCGACCTGGCTGCCGGCCTGGCGGTCACCGCTGCCGTTGCCAGCACCGTGATCAGCGCCAACGCCGAAGCCGAAGCTCATCAGCAAGCCGAACGCGCCACCGCCGCCGTTGCCGAACCAGCCCCTGAAGCGCCGGCGGTCGAAGCCACCACCGCGGGAAAAGCGCCCGGCGCACCAGCCGCGGAAGGGGCCCCCGCAGCCCAAGGCCGACCCGCCGCTGAACCCCCGG
>NZ_JBJJLO010000038.1:0-50809 GCF_046230915.1 Pseudomonas sp. KCJK8993 | reverse complement strand
CCATCGAGGTCGATCTCGAACAGAACCCCATGGCCCTGCAAATCGCCAACGCGCCTCGTGGCTCCAACGAAGACAGCGTCTCGGCCAAGCTGCCGGGCAATTACCCCTATCGCCACCGCATGCGCCGCGCCGAGTACGAGAAAGCCAAGCACGAGTTGCAGATCGAATTGCTCAAGGTGCAAAGCTGGGTCAAGGAAACCGGGCAACGCATCGTGGTCCTGTTCGAAGGCCGCGACGCCGCGGGCAAGGGCGGCACCATCAAGCGCTTCATGGAACACCTGAACCCCCGGGGTGCGCGAATCGTCGCCCTGGAAAAACCTTCCGAGCAGGAAAAGGGCCAGTGGTACTTCCAGCGCTACATCCAGCACCTGCCGACGGCGGGGGAAATGGTCTTCTTCGACCGCTCCTGGTACAACCGCGCCGGCGTCGAGCGGGTCATGGAGTTCTGCTCGCCCCTGCAATACCTGGAGTTCATGCGCCAGACTCCGGAACTGGAACGCATGCTGTGCAACAGCGGCATCCTGCTGTTCAAGTTCTGGTTCTCGGTCAACCGCGAAGAGCAGCTGCGGCGCTTCATCTCGCGCCGCGACGACCCGCTCAAGCACTGGAAACTCTCGCCCATCGATATCAAGTCCCTGGACAAATGGGACGAATACACCAGTGCCAAGCAGGCGATGTTCTTCCACACCGACACCGCCGACGCGCCGTGGACGGTGATCAAGTCCGACGACAAGAAACGCGCCCGGATCAACTGCATCCGTCACTTCCTGCACGAGCTGGACTACCCGGGCAAGGACCCCAAGGTCGCCCACGCTCCCGATCCGCTGCTGGTGGGCCGTGCCTCGCGAGGGCTGGAAGAAGATGAGCGCCCCGGCCAACTGGCGGCGGACATCGACGCCACAGGCCCCGCGCTGTCGTTCTAAGGCCATCCTCGCCCGCTGCACACGGGCCTTTGGGCCTGTGTCGCGGTGCGCCTGGCCCGGGCCCTCGCCAGGTGTTAGATTGCCGGCCCCGGCAATGACCGCGTATTGCACAGACCGAACTTGGACATGGATGCCCAGCAACACCCTCCGGTACCCGCGCCCACTGGCGCCCGCTGTTTCGTCCGCCCCGCAAGCCTTGCGCGCGGCAGGCCACTCGCTACCACCCGACTGCTCCCGGCCACCAGCGCCCGGAACCTGCGTCGCACCCGCTTACCCGGCAAGCGTCGGCCCTGCTCGAGCGCTTGCCTCTTGTTCTTGCTGAATCGCGCAGTGGCTTGCGCACGTTAATCGCCCGATACCAAGGATGTTCCATGCCCACTATCCCGACCCCGGAATTCAACCAACTGCCAACTGGCGCCGTGGCCTACCCCGAAGCGCGCGACCTGTTCGTCGCCGACCAGCAAGCGCTGGCCGAACACTTGCTGCCGCTGCTGTCCTTCGATGCCAGCCTGATCAACCCCGAGTGGTCCGCTCGCCTGCACCTGCTGAGCCCCATCGAGCCCAGCGGCGGCCTGGTCGGCATGTTCACCGAAGGCCAGGGCTTTGGCAGCGACTTGCTGAAGACCAACTGGATCGGTTTCAAGATCGAGGACGGCCGCTATCGCCTGTGCGGTGATCCGCGCTACTTCTTCCTGCACCCGGACAACGCCCACCTGGCCGACCCCGAGCCCAACGCTCGCGCCGACCTGGAACAGCACTACACCGAGCAACGTGCCGCCTACCAGGCCGCCCGCCAGCGCTACCAGGAACTCGGGCACTTGACTTGGCCCCGGGACAACGGGCAAAAGCTCAACTTCATCGAGGAAATCGGTGGCGTGGCCGAGGGTTATGGCAACTGGGTGGAAACCGTGGAATTTCCCATGGACATGGTCGAAGCCCAGGATGACAGCGGCGACATCGACGTCTGGCCCCTGAGCCCGGCGGGCCGCCGCTTCCAGCATGTCCTGGGGGTACCGGCCTACAACTACGGCATCTGCGGCGCCGACCTGATCGTGATGTTCTACGAACCGGTTGAAGGCCTGGTGCTGTTCTGCTTCGATTGGTCCTGACACCTGTGGCCGCTATCGAGCGACGCGAGACTGCGACAAGGCCCGCAGGGCCTTCAACCAGGACGGCCGCTACGCGCCCGTACGCAGCCTCGCAGGCTCGGTAGCGGCTACAAGAAGCCCCCAGGTGCAAGGGTTACAGCGGCAGCTCCACCCGGGCTTCGAGCCCGCCGTCCTCGCGGTTGAACAGGCGCAAGCTGCCGCCATGCTCACGCACGATGGCCCGGGCCGCCGACAAGCCCAGGCCAACGCCGCCGGTGCTCTTGTTGCGTGATGTCTCCAGGCGGAAGAACGGCTCGAACACCTGCTCCAACGCCTCGGGCGCAATGCCCGGACCACGATCCAGCACTCGCACCCGCACCTGCTCAGCCCCCTGCTCCAGCACGATGGCCGGCTCGACGCCGTACTTGAGGGCGTTGTCCAGCAGGTTGGCCATCACCCGCTTGAGCCCCAGGGGGCGGCCGCCATACACCAGGCGCGGCGGGCCACTGAAGATGATCTCCAAGCCCTGGTCGCGATAATCGTCCACCAGGGTCTGCAGCAGTTCCGCCAGGTCGAACTGGGTCGCCTGCTCCAGGCGCGCATCGTCGCGAAAGAATTCCAGGGCCGAGTTGATCATGGCCTGCATCTCGTCCACATCGCGGAACAGCCGTTGCTGCTGGTCGGCATCCTCGATGAACTCGCCGCGCAGGCGCATGCGGGTCAAGGGCGTGCGCAGGTCATGGGAAATGGCCGCGAGCATCTGCGTACGGTCCTTGATGAAGTGCTGCAACTGCGCCTGCATGGCGTTGAACGCCAGGATCGCCTGGCGGATCTCGTGGGGCCCCACCGGCTCGATGGGGGGCGCGTGAAAGTCCAGGGCAAAGCGTCGTGCACCCTGGGCGAACTGCTGCAACGGCCTGGCCAGGCGGCGGGTGGCGATCCAGGCCACCAGGCCGGTGGACACCAGCACCAGGGCGATGACGATCAAGTTGCGGGTGCTCTCATCCAGCCCCCAATTGCGAGATTTCGAGGAAAACATCAGCCAGGATTGGTCGGTCAACTGCACCAGTAGCGCGTAGCAGCCATTGGGCCCCGACCAGTCGCTGGGCATGTAGGCCTCTATGCGCCGCGTAGGCGGTTCCAGCGCCTGGCGGATGCCCTCTCCCACGTATTCGGAGTCCTCGACGACTGGCAGATTGAAAGCCTCGCGAGTCGGCTGCCAGATCACGCTGGAAGATTCATGACTGACCGCTGCCGCCAACCGTGCACGCTGGCCCGGCTCCGAGGCCTCGATCATCCGCACGATGGACGCCGAGTTCTCCAGGACTCCCGACTCTTCCAGGGATGGATAGGCCCAGACCCCGGCCAACTGTACGAACAACGCATTGAAGGCCAGGGCCGTGAGCATGGCCATGATGATGGTCAGGGCGATCCAGCGCGCCACCGTGTCGCGCAGCCGATAACGCCATAGCGGCTTGAGTACCTTCACTGGCGGGTCACGCTGGGGGTGAACAGGTAGCCGCCGTTGCGCACCGTGCGGATCATCGCCGGGCGCTTGGTATCGAACTCCAGCTTGCGCCGCAGGCGGCTGACCTGGACATCGATGCTGCGGTCGAAGGCGTCATGGGCCTGGCCCCGGGCCAGATCGAGCAATTGCTCACGGGTGAGGATGCGCTGCGGATGCTCGACGAACACCAGCAGCAAGTCGAACTCCCCCGCCGACAGCGGGATCATCACCTGGTCCGGCGAACGCAGTTCGCGCCGGGTCAGGTCCAGTTGCCAATCGGCGAAGCGGATCAACGGCCGTGGCACCTCGCCCGCCAGCGGCCGGCTCTCGCCGGAGCGACGCAACACCGCGCGCACCCGCGCCAGCAGCTCGCGGGCATCGAAGGGTTTGCCCAGGTAATCGTCGGCGCCCATCTCCAGGCCCACCACGCGGTCACTCAACTCGCCCATGGCCGTAAGCATGATCACCGGCGTGGCATGCTGCAGCCGCAGGCGCTGGCACAGGGCCAGGCCGTTGTCGCCGGGGAGCATCAGGTCGAGGATGATCAGGTCCGGCACCTCCCGCTCCAGGGCCGCCCACAGCCCAACACCATCGGTGGCCACGCTGACCTGGTAGCCCTGTTGGACAAAGAATTTCTTCAGCAGGGCGAGGACTTCGACGTCATCGTCCACGATCAGGAGACGGCTCACCGGCAGGGATCACTTCAAGTGGAAAGGAGCGTTATCTAAAACCATTCGCCGCGTCGCGTCATATATTTCAACGCGGTAACAAACCTGCAACGCTGCAATAAAGCAGACATCTTTGCGCAAGGTTCGGCTGCCAGGATTGACCTCCCCCTACTGGAGAACAGCCGACCATGCACCTGATCAAGAACACCTCGGCGCCCGCCCCAGCCATCCGCGAAGAGCTGCCCGAACCCAGCATCGCCCAACCGGCGCTGACGCTGCTGCAACGGGTGACCAAGCTCGACGACGCCAGCCTGCATTGCCGCGAAGTCAGCCTGCGCCTGTCCGAAGACCAGAACCACCTGGTGCTGACCCGCTACAGCGAGCACTACAGCCCCCAAGGCATGGAATGGGTAGAGCGCAAGCACCGGGTCTCGGTCACCGACCTGCTGCGCTGGGTCATCGAACAGGGCCAGCCCCAGAGCGTCCAGCGCGGCGACGACAGGCAGGCGTAAAGACAGCTGCAAGCTGCAAGCGACAAGCTTCAAGATTAAAGCTTGGAGCTTGTCGCTTGCCGCTTAGATTCCGCTGTTTGCATCGGGCTTCCGGCACGCCAATGCACTCAGCGCCAGGCACGCCGCCGCCAGTGAATACACCCACACCGAGGACGCCACCGGCAGCAACACGCCGGCGATCAGCGGGCCAAGCCCGGCGCCGATATCCCGCCATACCGCATTGGCCGCCAGGGCTCGCACTCGGCCTGCCCCCGGGTGCCGCTGGGCCACCACCGTCACGACTAGCGGCAGTTGCAGGGCCCGCAGTATCAATACCAGGGCGCCGCCGACGATCAGCCAATGGCAACCGAACCCCACCAGGGCCGCGCAGGTCAGCAGCGAAAAGACGATCAGCATCCGCGTCGCCCCCCAACGTTGCGCGGCGATACCGCCCAGGGGGCTGAGGAGCATTTCCGAGACGTAGCGCAGGGCCAACAACACACCCGCCACCAGCAGTGCGTTGCCAGCCATCAGTCGTTCGGCCTGCAACGACAAGCCAAGGATGAACAGCCCGTCCAGCACCAGGCCTTCGATGAAGGACCACAGCGCCACGCTGTCGGGACGCTGCAAGCGCCGGCCGGAATTCGCCAGTGGATGAGGCCTGCCAGGCAGGCCGAAAGCCAGCAGCAGGGCCAGCAGCGAGGTCAGGGCCAGTAGCCCGAAGATCACCCGCGGGCCGTATTCGATGCTGACCAGGGCGCCGATGGGCAAGGCCAGCATCGGTCCGCTGGCGATCAGCGCACGCGAACGGCCAGTGCGACGGGCGGCGCCCGTGGGCTCGGCGGTGGCCATGACCTGGGTCGAGAGGTTGAGGGCGGCGTAACTCAGGCCCCAGCCCAGGCGCAACAGCAACAACCACCAGAAGCCCGACAGGGTGGCGTAGCCCAGGGCGCACAACGCAGCGGTCGCCGTGGCCAGCACGCACGCCGGGCGGTCGCCGTGCCGGGCATAGAAGCGCATCACCTGGCCGTAGCCGAAGATCCGCACCAGGCGGTTGGCGGCCAGCAGCACACCGGCCTCGGCCAGGGTCACGCCGAACGCTTCGTGCTGCATGGGCAGCAACAGGTACAGCAGGACATCACCGGGCAGGCACAGGCCGAGGAGGGTGGCGCAACGGGCAGAGTCTTGATCGGTACGGCGAAGCGAGGTATCGGGCATGTCAGGCAGACCGGCTGATCGCGAACCCGGTGCAGCGTGCCGCCCGTGACCTGCGCTGACAAACGCTTTATTTGCGCCGTATAGGTAACTAAATTAGACGCATGATCAGCGACCTGCCCCCCCTGAACGCGGTCCGCGCCTTTGCCGCGGCCGCCCGCCACGAAAGCTTCAGCCGCGCGGCGGACGAGTTGCACGTGAGCCACAGCGCCATCAGCCGGCATATCAAGTTGCTGGAGGAACACCTGGGCGTGCTGCTGTTCGAGCGGCGCATCCGCCAGTCGATCCTCACCCCGGCCGGACAGGCTTTCTATGAGCAGGTCAGCGTGGCCCTGACCCAGATTGCCCAGGCCGCCACCGCCCTGCGCCAGGGCTCGGCGCAGCGCAAGGTGACCATCAACGTGCGACCGTCCTTCGCCGTGCGTTGGCTGATTCCGCGCCTGCCGCAGTTCATGGCGCAGTACCCGCAGATCCACCCGGAGGTGGTGACCAGCACCCTGTCCCCCGACCCGGCCCGGGAAACCTTCGACCTGGTGATCCGCCGCGGGCGCTCGGGGTGGGCGGCAGCGCTGCAACCGCAACGCCTGCTGGACGACGAACTCCTGGTGGTGGCCGCCCCCGCGCTCTTGCACGACACCCCCTTGCACAGCCCCAAGGACCTGGCGCGTCATACCCTGCTGGTCAGCCGCACCCGACTCAGTGACTGGCCAAAATGGCTCGAGCACTGCCGGCTCAAGCCGCTGCGCAACCCACCGACCCTGCATTTTGACCATATGCACTTCGTGCTCCAGGCCTGCGTCGACGGCCTCGGCTTGAGCCTGTGCCCCGCCTCGCTGCTGGCCAAGGACCTGGCCAGCGGCCGGCTGGTCTGCCCGCTGCCACAGTTGCGCCAGCCCCTGACCCACTATTACTACGCCATGGCCTGCGACGCCGCGCCGCAGGCCCAGGTGTTCATCGACTGGATGCAGGCCCAGATCCAGCACGATGCGACCCACAACCCGGCCCAGTTGCCGGCGCGCCATGACGGCCACTGAAGCGACCAGGCAGAATCCCCCATGCGTCTGATTCCGGCACAGCAGCGATGCAATTAAAGCGTTTGTCAGCACGTGCCTTCGCGCTCACCCTGCACCGCGGCGCCGGCCATTGCCACGGCGCTCTTTCATCATCCAAGCCCGGAGTGCCCCATGGCGAGTTATGGACTGTTCCTGCTGCTGGCTACCCTGACCATCCTCAGCCCCGGTCCCGGGGTGGTACTGACCCTGTCCAACGCCCTGCGCCATGGCTGGGCCGGCGCCTTGCCGGGCATCCTCGGCATTGCCCTGGGCGCCTTCGTGGTGGCCGGGCTGTGTGCCAGCAGCCTGGGCCTGGTGCTGGCCGCCTCGGCCACCGCGTTCACCCTGCTCAAGTACCTCGGCGCCCTGTACCTGCTGTACCTGGGCATCAAGATGTGGCGCAGCCAGGGCTTCATTCCTCAACTCCAGGCCAGCAGCCCGCGCCCCTGGCGACGCTTCGTCGAGGCGCTATCGATCCAGTTGCTCAACCCCAAGGCCGGGTTCTTCTTCCTGGCGGTATTCCCGCAGTTCATCCAGGCCGAGGGCAGTTACCTGCGCCAGTTCCTGTTGCTGGTGACCAGCTACGGCCTGCTGGTGGTGGCGGTGCACAGTGCCTATGCCGGCCTGGCCAACGGTGCCCGAGACTGGCTGTCCAGCCGGCGCGGGGCACGGATCGCCGGCAGGCTCTCGGGGATCACCTTCTTGGGCTTCGGGGTGATGATGGCCACGACCAGTAAATAACTGGATACAAATGCCCCGGGACGCCGCCGCCAGGCAACGTTTGCATGACATTCGCTACGCTACCATGGCGCCTCTTTTCTAGTCCCGAGCCCTTGCGCACATGCCCTTGTCCCACGTCCTCGACACGCTGCCCCCCGTACTCGCCGGCCCGCTGTTGCGCCGCCTGGAACCGAGCCGGCTGGTGATGTGGCTGGTGGGCTCGCAGCCTTTGTCCCTGACCCTGCAACTGCAGGCCGAAGGCGCGGCCATGCAGGAATTGACCCTGGATGAGCGTCAGTGCCAGGTCATCGCCGTGGGCCGCGAAGCCTATATCCACCTGATCGACGTGAGCCTGGACGCGGCCCTGCCCGAGGATCTGCCGATCGCCTATGACCTGCTGCTCAACGATGCGCAGCATGGCTTCCAGGGCATGGCCGCCTGGGCGCCCCACTTGCTCTATGGCAATGCGCGGCGGGCCGAATTCGTGCTCCCCAGCCGCATCGACAACCTGCTCCACGGCTCCTGCCGCAAGCCCCATCATCCGGCCCCCGACGGCCTGCTGTGTGCCGACCGCCTGCTGGCGCAAAAACCGGCGACCCAAGACCGCCCCGCATTGCTGCTGATGAGCGGCGACCAGATCTACGCCGACGATGTGGCCGGCCCCATGCTGCGGGCCATCCATGCCCTGATCGAACGCCTGGGCCTGTTCGACGAGCAGCTCGAGGGCGCCGTGGTGGACGACAGCCAGGCGCTCTACCGGCACCACGCCAGCTACTACCAGCGGGCCGAACTGCTGCCGGCGCTCAAGAGCAACGAGACCCTGCGCGAGCGGTTCTTCGGCGGGGTGAAGAAGCCGATCTTCACCAGCAGCAGCGCCGACAATCACCTGGTGACCTTCGCCGAGGTGCTGGCCATGTACCTGCTGGCCTGGTCGCCGGTGCCCTGGAGCCTGATCGCGCCCCAGATGCCGCAACTGAGCCCGCAGCACCAGGCGCGCTATGCCAAGGAGCAACGGCATATCGAGGCCTTCGTCGCCGGCCTGGACGGCGTGGCGCGGGTCTTCGCCCACCTGTCGTGCCTGATGATCTTCGACGACCACGACATCACCGACGACTGGAACCTCAGCGCCCAATGGGAAGAAACCGCCTACGGCCATCCCTTCTCCAAACGCATCATCGGCAACGCGCTACTGGCCTACCTGCTGTGCCAGGGCTGGGGCAACCACCCGGATGCCTTCGTGCCACTGCTGGAACAGGTGCGCGCCTTGAGCGCCACGCCACAAGGCCCGGAACAGCTGCTGGAGTCTCAGACCCAGGACGCTCTGATCGACCGGCTGCTGCGCTTTGAACAATGGCAGTACGTCTTGCCCAGCACCCCGCCCCTGGTGGTCCTGGACACCCGCACCCGACGCTGGCGCAGCGAATTCAGCCTGGGCCAGCCCTCGGGCCTGCTGGACTGGGAAGCCTTGAGCGAACTGCAGCACGAACTGCTGGACCATCCCTCGGCGATCATCGTTTCACCGGCGCCGATCTTCGGCGTCAAGCTGATCGAAACCGTGCAGAAGGTCTTCAGCTGGTGTGGCTACCCGCTGCTGGTGGACGCGGAAAACTGGATGGCCCATCGCGGTTCGGCCCAGGTGATCCTCAATATCTTCCGCCACTCACGCACCCCGGGCAGCTACGTGATCCTCTCCGGCGACGTGCACTACTCCTTCGTCTACGAAGTGCTGATCCGCCACCGCCAGGGCGGCCCGCGGATCTGGCAGATCACCAGCAGCGGCATCAAGAACGAGTTCCCCGCCGCCCTGCTGGACTGGTTCGACCGCCTCAACCGCTGGCTCTACTCGCCACGCTCGCCGTTGAACTGGTTCACCAGGCGTCGACGCATGAAGGTCATTCCCCACGTGCCCGAGCACGCCGAAGCCGGAGAGAGGCTGTGGAATTCCTCGGGGATCGGCCAGGTGTTTTTCAATCAGCAGGGGCAGCCGGTGACCATCCTCCAGCACAATGCCAATGGCGCAGCGCCGACCCGGATGATCGCCCCAAGATAGAACCCGCTAGCGCGCCAGCCAGATCCCCGACAGCCCAAGGAAGGAACACAGCGTGTCATCAGACATCACCCCGAAGCAGCGGGACGATATTCGCTACGTATTATCGGACGCCTTTGTGGATAACGAGGTGGACTACGCCTATATCGCCCGGCAGACCCAGGCTTACGACCGGACCGAGGTGGAGCGCATTCTCTACGAAGAGGTGGCGCCGGTCTGCTACATCAACCTGATGACGGTGATCCCGGAAATCTGGATGGGCTTCGCTCGCGAACCCTTGCTGGAGGAAATCGAGGAAAGCCTGGCGCTACGGCGCAGCAGTCGCTGGCAGGCATTTCGCGGGCGCTTGTTCATCCGCTGGATCCGCTTTCGCGGTGCCTACATCTGGGAAGAAATCTGCAAGCGCTACGAAGCCCGCTAGGTTCACGCCCTATTGCGCGCCGGCGCGGCAGAAACCGGTGGGGCGCAAAACCACAAGGTCCGGCAGTGCCTCACCACGCTCATCGATCTTGCGCAGCCGGGCGGTGCACATCTGGTCCTGGAGAAACTCCATCTGATAGGTCGCGCCAGCCTCGGGAACGAAGGTCACGCTTTGTTCGCAGACCGCGCGGTAGTCCCGGCTCATCCCCGGTTCCGTGTTGTAGAACATGAAGGCGAACGGACGATTGGCCGGGATCTTCAGCTCGTTGGCGCCAAAGCCCTCTTGGCGCCGCATGCGGTCGGTGGCGGCGGTCATCGGAATGTGCAGGTTGCGGAAGTTGGGATTGGCGATGCCGCGATGAGGCCTGACCATCAGCCCCGACGCGGGCTTGCTCCAGTCGATGCAATCGCTGTAGGGCACGCCACGTACCAGCCCCTGGGCGACGATGCGGATCAGTGCGGTTTCACCGGCATCGGCCGGCACCCGGTAGCTGACAGTAGTCGCTTTGAGCATGGAAACAAAGGCACAACCGCCGAGCCCCAGGGACAGGGTCAGCAACAGGATCGAGCGAAACCGCATGATTCATCCTTGAAGGACCGCCCGCTCAGACTACGGGCAAAGGACGGTGATCTTACCGCGGCGCCACTGAGCCTCCACAGTTTTTTCTGCACGATCCGCAGCGGCCACCGAAAACCGCGAGGCCCTCAAGAGCACGCGCTCTTGAGGGCCTCGGAAGCCCCTGCGGGCCTTGTCGCTGTCTGCGACAAGGCCGCGGTCAGTAGCGGGCGTCCGCCGGGCGGCCACCGTTGGGCCAGTCCTTGACCTTGTCCGGGAAGTCCGGACGCGGTTGATGGGAGAAGTATTCGGCCACGTCCAGGGCTTGCTGATCCGAGAGACCGCCCTGGCCCAGGGGGAATTTCTCGTGGAAGCCGATCGGCATGTTGCGCTTGACGAAGGCCGCGGCAGTGTAGGTACGGGCCATGCCGGCGCCGATGTTGAACGATTCGTCGCCCCACAGCGGCGGGAAGATCAGGCTGCCGTCGGCACGCTTCAGGCCTTCGCCATCGGCGCCATGGCACACCGCGCACTGCTTGGCGTACACCTGCTTGCCGTTCTCGGCGTTGGGCTTGAGGGCGGGATCGATCTTGCCCACGCCACGCCCGGCCACCTTGTCCTCGGGACGAGTGTTCATCTTCATCCATTCGAAGTAGGCGACCATGGCTTGCATGTCCGGGCCAGCCACCGGCAGCGGCTTGCCGTGCATGGAGCGGCGGAAGCAACCGTTGATGCGCTCTTCCAGGGTAATGGTCTTGCCCGCCCGTGGCGCGTAGCCGGGAAAGAATGCCGAGACACCGACGAAAGGCGAACCATCGGCCACGGTACCGGCGTTGAGGTGGCAGCTGGTGCAGTTCAGCGCGTTGCCGACGTTGTCCGGCAGCAGGGCCTTGGTTTCCAGGTGCAGGCGCATGCCACGCACCAGTTGCTCGGCGTTCGGCGCGGCCAGCAAGTTGGCCAGGCGTGGGGTTTCGAACGGCGTGCTCTCCACCTGCGGGCTCAGTTGGGCACGCATCTGCTTGACCTGGCTGGCATTGATGGCCGACCCCGTATTGCCCCAGCTGCTGCGGACGAAGGTCAGGATCTCGGCGATTTCCTCATCGGCCAGCTGGGCGAAGCCCGGCATGGTGTAGACCCGTGGATGGGCCGCGGTCTGGGCGGTCTTCCAGCCGGTCAGGGTGATGTGCAGCAAGGAAGTCGGGTTGCTCGATGCCACGCTGGGGTTGCCCGCCAGGGACGGGAACATCTGCGGTACGCCGGCGCCATCCTGGCGGTGGCAGTCGGAGCAGAACTGCGCATAACCCAGGCCACCACGAGAGGTGAACAAGTTGCTCGGCGGCGCCGCCGGGGCCAGGACCTCGGACGGCATCGGCAGGTCATCCTTGCCCGCCGGCAGCGACTTGAGATAGGCGGCGATGGCGGTCAGGTCGGCATCGGTGAAGTGCTGGGTACTGTGGTGGATCACATCGGCCATGTTGCCCGAGACCGTGGCGAAGCGGTTCTGCCCGGTCTTGAGCAGTTGCACGGTGTCTTCCACGGTCCACAGGTTGCGCAGGCTCAGGGCACGCCACTCTTCTACCGTCTCCCCGGCCAGGTAATGCTGGCCACCGGATTCGGTGTCGCTCATGGCCTTCTCCTGGAAGGCGATGCCCCGTGGGGTGTGGCAAGAACCGCAATGGCCCAGGCCCTGGACCAGGTAGGCGCCACGGTTGAGCTGTTCGTCACGCTGGGGATCGGGCTTGAAGGGCTGCTTGTCGACGAAGGCGAAGTTCCAGAACCACAGGCCCCAGCGCTGGTTGAACGGGAAGCTCATGTCGGCCTCCAGGTTGCCCTGGGCCACCGGCTCCACGCCATTCATCAGGTAGGCATAGAGCGCTCGCATGTCCTCTTCGGTCATCTTCGCGTAGGACGGGTACGGCATGGCCGGGTACAAATGGCTGCCATCAGGGGTCACGCCTTCACGCATGGCGCGGTCGAACTGGTCGAAGCTGTAGTTACCGATACCGGTGGCCTTGTCCGGGGTGATGTTGCTGGAGTAGATGGTGCCCATGGGCGTCTTCAGCTCCAGGCCGCCGGCCATGACGGCGCCGCCACGGGCGGTATGGCAGGCGATGCAGTCGCCGAGCTGGGCCACATACTGGCCACGCTGGATCAGTTCGGCATCGGGAGTGGCGGCAGTTGCCGGGGCCGGCTCGCTACCATGGACGGAGTGTACGCAGAGCAACGCAGCGCCCAGGAGGCACAAGCGCGACAGAGAAAAAGCCATCAGGTTATTCCTTTAAAACCCGCCTGGGGTGACCCCCTCGGCCGATATCCGCAAAGGTTTTTATTGGTTATCTCGGGCCCTTGGGAGGTAGGCCCGGGGCCCGGTACCTTGTGGGTCCGAGCCTGACTCCCTTGTAATGGATTTCTCTGAAAACCCTGTTGATATGGATCATGCACCGGTAGGCAATGGCTTATTCGCCCTGTTTCTCGGCGCTTTCACTCGCTGCCTCGACACCCAGCCCGGCGGCCTGCCAGTCGGTGAACCCCTCCTCCAGGCGCCGCACCTTGAAGCCCTTGGCCCGCAACAACGCCGCGGCATTGTGCGACAGCACGCAATAAGGGCCGCGGCAGTAGGCCACCAGTTCCTGGTCTACCGGCAGCTCCGCCAACCGCTGCTCCAGCTCATCCAGCGGGATGTTGATCGCCCCAGGCAAATGGCCCTGGGCGAACTCATCTAGCGGACGCACATCCAGCAAGGTCATGCCGCCTTCCTGCAAGCGTTGGTGCAATTCGTCCCGGGAGATGCCCTCCAGCCGCGCCGGCTGTTGCACGCTATCGCTGAGCAGGTCGCGAATCTGCCCGTGGTTGTAGTCGACGTATTGGCGCAGGGCACCGAGCAGGTTCGCCACCGGCCCCTGGGCCAGGCTGTACAACACGCGCTTGCCATCGCGTCGGGTCTGCACGAAACCGCCGCGACGCAGCTGCTGCAGGTGCTGGGAAGTGTTGGCTACCGAAAGGCCCGAGGCCTCCACCAGGCGCTCCACCGGTTGCTCGCCGCGAGCGATGTGCTCCAGCAGGATCAGGCGATGGTGATGCCCGAGGATGCGCGCCAGCTCGGCCATGTCGGCCAGCGGCTGCTGTGGGGAAAACGAATCGGTCATTGACAGTTCCTGCTGCTTTATTGATCATTCAATCATTAAATTGAATGAAATCTTATCACGGGAATACCTGGCACTGCACTGCCAGGCTCCCGTATTTGAAGGAGTCCTTATGCATGCACTCATGGCGTTGATTTTACCGGCACTGGTGATCGGTGTCGGCGCAACCCTGGTCCTGGATCTCTGGAACCTGTTCCTGGCCCGGCTCCTGAAGATGCCCGGCCCCAACTGGGGCATGGTCGGGCGCTGGGTGGGCCACTTCCCCCAGGGCCGGTTCGTGCACCAGAACATCGCCCAGGCGACGCCAATAGCCGGAGAACAAGCGCTGGGCTGGCTGGCCCATTACCTGATCGGGATCGCTTTCGCGGTACTGTTGCTGCTGACCCAGGCCCCGCAATGGCCGTTGCAGCCGAGCCTGGCCCCGGCGCTGATCGTCGGCGTGCTGACGGTGGCCGCGCCGTTTTTCCTGATGCAGCCGTGCATGGGCGCTGGAGTCGCGGCCAGCAAGACACCCAAGCCGAACGTGGCCCGGCTGCGCAGCCTGGTCGGCCACTCGGTGTTCGGCCTGGGCTTGTACGGTTCGGCCCTGACCTGGGCGTGGGTGATGGGACAGGCCGCCTGAGCGTCAACTCCAATTACCAGCGCCCAGGAACCGCTCCAGCGATGAAGCCAGCCATCTGCGATCTATGCCTCAACGACTTTCGCTCGGAGATGTTCCATGCCGCCAGCGGCGGCGACCTGGTGCGCTTTGCCGACTACAGCCCCCTGGACGCCAGCTACGCGGGCCATCCCCATGGCTATGAGTGGTTTTGCGCTGAACACCTGGCCAGCGCCCAGGCTCTGGCTTCGCTGAACCACGCCGATGCCATGGCCAGGCTGTTCCGACAATATGGGCCATTCCCGGAATATCCGCCGCTGGCCCATAGCGATCCGGCACTGTGGCTTGTCCAGGTCGGCGTGAATCCCGCCCGAGTGTTCGGCATCGTCCGCCAGGCCATGACCCTCAGCCCCCGGCAGGCCAAGACGCTGATGGCCAACACTCCCTTCAAGGTCATGCAAGCCTGGCCACAGGTGTTCAGGACCTGGCAACAAGCCCTGGAACAAGCGGGGGCCAGCGTCGAGATACGCTACCCTTCGTCAAGATCCGTCCTGGCCGAAAGCGCAGCCCTACCCAGTCGCTGAAGCGCCTACCCGAAAGCCCTTGAACGCAACTGTCGCCAGAGGCGAATGTTCCAGGCACTTGTGCCGACCGATGGAATCAGAGTTCTGTGTAGCATCGCTACCGGCCACCGGCTCCACCTGCCCATGGAAGACCCTGCCCATGCTCGAACACCTGGACCTCAACGCCCTGATCGCCACCTACGGCTACTGGGTGATCTTCGTCGGTTGCCTGCTGGAGGGCGAGACCGTGCTGATCCTCGGTGGCATGGCCGCGCACCAGGGCAACCTGGAGTGGCCCCAGGTGCTCGGCCTGGCCACCCTCGGCGGCATCCTCGGCGACCAGTTGCTGTTCTGGACCGGTCGCTACTCCGGCGTCCGGGTGCTGCCCAGGCTCAAGCGCCACCAAGCCGCCATCGCGCGGGTCAAGGGCCTGATCGAACGCTATCCCCTGACCTCGGTGTTCGCCGTGCGCTTTCTCTATGGCATGCGCTTGGTGGGGCCGATGGTCATCGGCGCCAGCGGCCTGGCACCCTGGCGCTTTGCCTTGCTCAATGTGCTCGGGGCCGCGGTCTGGGCCATGCTGTTCGTCGGGGCCGGTTACTGGGCCGGCGAGGCCTTGCAGCATTTCCTCGGTGACCTGAAGCCCTATCGCCTGCCGATCTTCCTCGGCGTGGTGGCCCTGCTGGCGCTCGCCGCCCTGGTGCGCCACCTGCGCAACCGCCGCAAGGCACAAACGCCCTGAACCGCAGGCAAAGGCGAGGTCGGGAATTTTCATACTGACCCGGCGACTTTATTTCGTTTGTCCCAGGCGTCCCGGGCCGGCTTAGATAACGGCTCTTTCCCGGCATGCAGAGCCCATCCCATGAGCCATCAGAACATCAGCCGTTCGATCGCCACCGTCCACCCGATCCAGCTCAGCCACGGGCGCAACGCCGAAGTCTGGGACACCCGGGGCAAGCGCTACATCGACTTCGTCGGCGGCATCGGCGTGCTCAACCTCGGGCACTGCCATCCGCGCATCGTCGCGGCCATCCAGACCCAAGCCAGCCGCCTCACCCACTACGCCTTCAACGCCGCGCCCCACACGCCCTACCTTGAGTTCATGGAGCGCCTGGCCCGCTTCATCCCGGTGAGCTACCCGGTCAGCGGCATGCTCACCAACAGTGGCGCCGAAGCGGCGGAAAACGCTTTGAAGATCGTCCGCGCCGCTACCGGGCGCAGCGCCGTGATCGCCTTCGATGGTGGCTTCCATGGCCGTACCCTGGCCACCCTCAACCTCAACGGCAAGGTCGCCCCCTACAAGCAGAAGGTCGGTGTGCTACCGGGGCCCGTGTACCACCTGCCCTACCCCAGCGCCGACAACGGCGTGAGTGCCGAAGAAGCCTTGAAGGCCATGCAGCGGTTGTTCAGCGTGGAGATCGATGTCGGCGAGGTGGCCTGCTTCATCCTCGAGCCAGTGCAGGGCGAAGGCGGCTTCCTGGCGCTGGACCCGGGGTTCGCCCAGGCCCTGCGTCGCTTCTGCGACGAACAGCGGATCCTCTTGGTGGCCGACGAGGTCCAGTCCGGCTTTGGCCGCACCGGCCAGCGTTTCGCCTTTTCCCGGCTGGGCATCGAGCCGGACCTGATCCTCTTGGGCAAGAGCATGGGCGGCGGACTGCCCCTGGGCGCGGTGGTAGGCCGCCAGGAACTGCTGGACAGCCTGCCCCGGGGCGGCCTGGGCGGCACCTATTCGGGCAACCCGATCGCTTGTGCCGCGGCCCTGGCGACCCTGGAGGAAATGACCGACGAGCAGTTGCAAGCCTGGGGCGAGTCCCAGGAACGGGCGATTGTCGAGCGTTATGCGCATTGGCAATCCACCGGCTTGTGTCGCTACCTGGGACGCCTGACCGGGGTCGGCGCCATGCGTGGCATCGAGCTGCTGGACGAACGCGGCGAGCCGGCGCCCGATCGGTTGAACAGCTTGCTGGCCAGTGCCCGAGAAGCCGGCCTGCTGCTGATGCCCAGCGGCAAGTCACGGCATATCGTGCGCCTGCTGGCGCCCCTGACCACGCCGGCGGATATCTTCGAAGAGGGGCTGGATATTCTCCAGCAGTGCCTGGCGCGCCTGTGAGTCCAGGCCTGCCAGGCAGGTTGGGCTAGAACAGGTAGCCCATGTAGATCGCGGCGCCGCCACCGGCTTGCAGGCCGGCGTTCATCCCGGCCATGACCACCGCGCCCTTGGCCGACTGCAACAGCTGGCGGTTGACCGTGGTGGCGGCGAACATCGAAGCGGCCGTGGAGTTCACCGCCACCGCCAGGGCCAACAGCTTGGGGTCCAGGCCGAACAGCAAGGCCGTGGCCGAACCACCCACCCCCAGCCCGGCACCGACTTCGGTGTACAGGCAAGGACCGGTGATGTCGTCGCTGGTCAGGTCGCGACTGGCCAGGGCGTCGGAAACGAACACCTTGCCAGTGCTGGGAAAGGCTTCGGCCGCACCGGCGCCGCCGACGGTCTTGCCCTTGATCCGGATATTGACCTTGCCGAAACGCGGCAGGCGGGCGCCGAACCCTACCCCTACGCCAAGGCCGCCGTAGTGGTAGTGCACATCCTCGCCCTGGGGCGAGCGCAGTACCAGGGAAGCACCGCTGCCCGCCAGCAGGGCCACGGTCAGGCCGCCGCCACTGGCGGTCTGGTACTGCCAGCGACTTTCGTTGACCGGGATCGGGATGTCGTAGCTCATGGATTCAAAGTCCTTTTAAGGGTTGTGGGGCGCGACGCCGGCGCTGGCTGCCGATGCCGACGAGGCCGGCAATGACGAATATCAGGCCGATCAGGCCCAACACGCCAGGGGTGGCCCAGAGAGCGGCCGGATCGTCGATCACCGCGCTGTTGGCCGCGCGGTCGGGCTGGTAGTAGACCCGCACCGGCTGGTCTTTCTGGTAACCGAAGATGAAGCCGCCCTGGGGATAGGAGATTTTCTCCCCGCTGGCCGTGGTGAAGGCGATCTCGGGGTGCGAGCCACCGGCATTCAGGTCGCTGACAATGCCGTCGGCGCTCAGGGCACTGGCGAGGAACTCGCGGCGTTCGAGGGTGAGATTGGCGGCGATGACCAGCAGGCCGATGCCGATCAGGGCGAACAGCAGGCCCTGGAAGATCTTGCCGAGGCGTGACGGGGTGGAGTTAGCCATGGGCTGTCTCGATATTCGTCCGTGAATGGGGAGGCCAAGATTACAAGAAACCTTGACCTAGAAAAACCGCCGGCAAGGTGCGCGCACCGTCCGCCAGCGGACCCGGGCCGCCCAGGGTCACGGCCCTGGACGCCTGCGGGAGGCGACTACAAAGCGAAAACCCGACGGGCATTGCCCTGGAGGAATTTGTCCGCGATCGACGGCGGAAGTTCCAGGGCCTGGACCTGCTCCAGGCATTTTTTCAGCGACAGCTGGGGGAAGTTGCTGCCGAACAAGACCTTGTCCTGGCCGTAGGTACGGATGAAATGCAGCAGCTGCGGCGGGTAGTAGGCCGGCAGGTAGGCCGAGGTATCGATGTGGATATTGTCGTGCTTCCAGGCCAGGCCGATCATCTCGTCGGTCCAGGGATGGCCGATGTGCCCACCGACGATCACCAACTCCGGAAAATCCAGGGCCACTTCATCCAGATACGGCACCGGCCGCCCGGTCTCCGAGGGCATCAACGGCCCGGTATGGCCGACCTGGGTACAGAAGGGAATCCCCAGCTCGATGCACTTGGCGTACAGCGGGTAGTACAGGCGGTGGTTGGGCGGCAGCTTCCATAGCCAGGGCACGATGCGCAGGGCCTTGCAGCCCAGCTCGCCCACCGCGCGATCGAGCTCGGCCAGGGCTGCCATGGGCCGGCTCAGGTCCACCGTGGCCACGCCGACGAAACGCTCGGGAAAAGCCCGGGTATAGGCCGCCACTTCATCGTTGCTGAACACCCAGCCCTCGGGCCGGCACCAGGCGCTGAGCATGAGTTTTTCCACCCCGGCCTGATCCATCAGCGCCACGGTCTGCTCGATGCTCACCGGCTGGTCGAGCAGGTGCGCCGAGCCGGATTTCTCGAACAGCCGGGCCACTTCCGGCAACAGCGCCCGCGCGCGGCCATTGGCCGGCTGCGCCCAGGCATCGATGGCTCCCAGTTTCACGGTCATGCTTGCGTCCCTCCAGGCAGATCCAGGTCGAGGCACCACGCTACGCCTGGCGCCGGCCGGCAACAATGTTCGCAATGCTCGGCACGGTTGACCCATGCGCTCAAGCGGTGGATAAAGTGCCACCTTCCCCCATCATCGCAAGGAGGCCCCTGGTGACCGCCCCGTCTTCCGCGACGTCATCTGCCGCTGCCGCAGCATCCGACGCCTGGCCACCGGCCGGCTGCCCGCCCCTGGCCTGGCCGGACCTGCCCGACCAGGATGCGCGCCTGGCCTGGTACCGGGCGGTGATCGCCGCCTATGGAGCACTGTGGGAGGGCCACGCCAACGCTCCCCGGCTAGTGCCCGCCAGCGATGCCGCGCTGCAGGCCCTGGAGCAGCGCCTGGGCTGCCCGCTGCCACCGGCGCTGCGTGACTATCACCGCCAGCTAGGGGTGCTGTCCCTGGCCGAGACCCTATGCAGCGTCGAGCCCGGCGACATCTCGATCCAGCCTCTGCTGGAGGCCTACCCCGGCATCGTCGAGATCGACGAGCAATACCTGGACCTGGAGCTGGCACAACGGTTGGTGGCCTTCGGCGACTACCTGGGTAACGGCAACCTGTTCTGCTTCGAGCGCGGCACCGGCGCGGTCTACTACTTCGACCACGATAGCGGCATGGCCCTGACACGCTTCTTCGATTCGCCCGAAGCCTACCTGGATGCGCTGATGCTGCTGTGCCTGGCCGAGGTACATGACGACGATGACGGCGTCGAAGCACTGATCATCCAGCGCTACGGCCAAGACCTGCTGCACAAGTGGCGCTATTGACCCCGGTGCTTCATCTACCTGCCCCTGCGCGCTGCCGCGCGCAGTAGCTGTCGCCATCCGGCTGGGACTGCAAATCGGTGCAGCCGCCCCCCATGAACGTGATCAGCACGGCAAAGGGCAGCAGGAGTATCACCTGCGCGATGCCCCGAGTCTGCGCATGGGGGTCCTCGATCTTGCGCAGAAAGCCCTGCTCATGGGCCGTCGTCTCGGTTTGCAGGGTGGCCCAAAGGGTGTAGCGAAAGGCTTGTGCTCCAGGCCCTTGGCCAGCGACACGCTGACAGGCGTCCAGCGCCTGGATGGCATAGACATCCCCCACCTGACGCGGCGCCCCCGCCGGGCGGGCCTGACGGGCGTTGTAGTCATCGATCAGGGTGGTGAGCTGCATCTGGTCCACCTGCTGGGCCGCCTGGCAATCGCTCTCGGCAGGGAACTCCCGGCTGGTGTGGGCCAGCGTATCCAGCCAGTTGCGGTAGTCGGTGTAGAAATCGAACTGACTGCCATCCGGCAACACCTGCTGATACAGCTTGAGGGCCCCGACATAGTGCTTGCCAGTGTCAGTCAACCGCTGCACCTGCTCGCGGCTCAAAGGCAGATTGAGGGTATAGCCGTACACCTGCGGGCCCTCGACCGCCGGCCTGGCCGGCGCCGTGGTACAAGCTCCCAGCGATGACAGGATGATCGCCAGGCTTAAAACACTGCACAGCATCCGTTGCATAACATGCCTCAGGGCGGGTGGACGGCTCGTTGGCCAGGCGCGAGATTTCGCCATTTCCCAGTCGCTGTTTCGGCCACACTTGCCGAAGCCTTAGCCCCAACCAGCAATAGGCATACCGCAGCGACGCTGACGAGCGCCTGGTGCTGAGGGGCCACGATCGCATCGGCCCCTTTGCCCGGCTTGACGAGCCCGAAGCGGCGCTCCATGGTCCCCGGCCCGCCCCTCGAACATGCTCCATGTTTCAGAGCACCCTGCTATGCACCCTCCTGAGCGTTATCGTCCTGCCCGCGATCGCCGCGCCGGCCAAAGTCGAACGCCGTTGCGGCTGGTTCGAGAACCCGACCCCGGCCAACGCCACCCTGGCCGACCGCGACGGGCTCTGGGAAATCGCCACCCAGGGCGCCATTGCCCAGTCGATCCGCTTCGACCCGGCGCCAGCGGCGCAACAAAGCCGGCGCTAAGGTGCGGCCCGATACAGGGCCTGCAGGTGAGAAAGGCGCAAGCCGTAGTGCTCCAGGTTGCGCCGGCTTTGCGAGCTCACCAGCGCCGTGGCCGCCACACTCTGGGCTCCGAGCGCCACGGCCTGGTTCAACCGGTGGGCGATCAAGGCCCGGTGATGGCCCTGGCCGCGTGCGGCCTTGGTGGTAAAGGCGGTGCCCAGGTAGGCCAGGCCATTGTCGGCGACGAACAACGCCGCGCCGGCCACCGCGACCCCTTGTTCGCGTGCCAGGTACAAGTGCCCGCGAGCATCGTCGAGCAAGGCGCTGAAAGCCGCTTGGGTAACCGGCCGGGCAGCCGCGGGTGTGTTGAATGCCTCGCGGTGCAGCGCACAGAAGCTTTCCAGGGTCGACAGGTCCACTGACTCGATATCCGAACGCGCCGGCGAGGCTGGGATCGCCTCCACGGGGGCAAAGAGTTGCCCATGGGTCCAGCCCTTCAGGCGTTGCAACAGTTGCCCTTGCAGATCCACGGTTGGTGCGATCCTGGCCGATGCGGCGACCAGCGCGATCGCCGGGGCGCAGGCCGCACAAGCCTGCAACAGGCTGGCCAGCTTCCCGGCGTCTTGCTCCTGGTCACCGTGCACCCGGTTCAGCATCGGGCTGGGCTGCTCGGCCACGAGGAACGCGCCGCAACTCGAATCGCCCTGCACGCTTGCCCGATAGGGGTTGCCCGGCATGCTCGCCAGCCCCTCGACCCGGGTCCGCAGGTATTGGTTTTCCGCATATTCAATGGCCAACGCCCGCGAGCGATCCATATCAGTGCCCGCCTCCGGCCGGCGTCTCGCTGACCCAGGGCACCCGTACCTCGCCGGCGATAAGGGCAGCCTGGCGTTGCAGGGTGTCGAACTTCGCCTTGGGGCCGAACAGCCCGGTGAAGTGCAGCAGCAGGCGCCCGGCGAAACCCAGGCTGTCGCCGCTACGCCGGGGGATCAGGTGCATGTGGGCATGGGGAATATGCTGGTTGGTGGCCCGGCCATCGTTGACCAACAGGTGCGTGCCCTGCACGCCGAAGCCGGCACGACGCTGCGCGGCCAGCACACCGTCGAACACCTGGTAGAGGTGCTGGCGGACGAAACCGGGCAACTGGTCGAGCTTTTCCACATGGGATCGGGGAATCAGCAAGGCATGCCCCTGGCCCAGGGGATGCACGTCCATGAAGGCCATGCAGTGTTCATCGCGGTAGATCACGGCCGCAGGCAAGGCGCCAGCGATAATCTGGCAGAAAATGCAATTCATCCATGAATCCTCGAGTGACAAGGGGTGTCCCGGCCAAAGCCTGAATGTAACCCAGCTTGTCCCTGCCTGCGCGTTTCTTGCGGCGCCTTGCCGGGGCGCCGGAAAATCACTCCAGGGCCAGGTAGGCACCGGCATCGACCTCGATCATCACCGGTTGGCGGGTGCCCGCAAGACTCGCCAGCAGTTCCTGCAACTGCGCCGGGCTGGCCGCCTGGTGATAGGCCACATGGCAACTGGCGGCCAGGGCCTGGAAATCCGGGGTGAGGATATCCACCCCCAGCGGCTGGATGTCCCGGGCATGCATGTAGTCGCGGATCTCGCCATAGCACTGGTTGTTCCACACCAGCAGGATCACGCCGATCTGCGCTTCACAGGCCGCGATCAGCTCGCCGCTGGTGAATTGCAGGCCGCCGTCGCCCACCAGCGCCACCACCGGTCGCTCGGGGCGGGCCAGCTTGGCCCCCATGGCCGCCGGCAAACCGTAGCCCAGGGTGCCGTAGCCACTGCCGGCGTTGAACCAGCTGGCTGGAGCCGGGGCCTGGTAGCCGCACGCGCCCTGGTACACCGGCTGGGTCGAGTCGCCCACCAGGATGGGGGCGTCGAGGTTATCGCGCAGCAGGTCCAGCAAACCTTGCAGCCCTCGCTGCCTGGCGCTCCAGCTGGCGCGCTCGGCCTGGTTCACCCGTTGCACGCTGTCCACCGCCCAGCGCCCGCGAGCCCCCTGCGGGGCGACCTGCTCCAGCAGCGCCTGCAAGCCCTGCCGGGCATCGCCCAACAGGCCGACATGGGCCCGTTGCACGCCCATGACCTGCAACGGATCGATATCCAGGCGGATCAGCGAGCCCTTGAAGCGCAACGGTCCCAGGCCAAAGAAGTCGTAGTCGGTCTCGCCCAGCTCAGTCCCCACCGCCAGCACCACATCGGCTTCGTCGATCAGCGCCCGGCCATGGGCCGCCGACTGCACCCCATCGAGCAACAACGGGTGGGCCTGGGGCAGCAGGCCCCGGGCGTTGGTGGTCAGCGCCACCGGGGCTTGCAGGCGCTCGGCCAGTTGCTGCAGCACCTGGGCGCACCCCCGGGCCCCGCCACCGGCGAGGATCAGCGGCCGGTGGGCAGCATCGAGCAGGGCCAGCGCCGCGGCCAGCGAATCCCCGGCCGGAACCGGTGCGCCGGGCAGGCTGCGTGGCATCAGGTTGAGGTCGACGGCCGGCATCTCCAGCACGTCCAGGGGAATCTCGATGTGCACCGGCCGTGGGCGCGCGCATTTGAACAGGGCAAAGGCCCGGGCCAGGATCTCCGGCAACTGCGCCGGCGACTGCAAGGTATGGCTGAAGGCGCAGACCCCGGCCACCATCGCCCGCTGGTCCGGCAACTCATGCAGATGGCCGTGGCCCAGGTGCAGGTGCTCGCGCCGGTTGACCGTGGAGATCACCAGCATGGGCACCGAGTCGGCATAGGCCTGGCCCATGGCGGTGAGGATGTTGGTCATGCCCGGGCCGGTGATGATGAAGCACACCCCGGGCTTGCCGCTGGCCCGGGCGTAGCCGTCGGCCATGAACCCTGCGCCCTGCTCGTGGCGCGGGCTGACGTGACGCAGGCGGCTGCCATGCAGGCCGCGATACAGCTCTACCGTGTGCACCCCGGGAATCCCGAACACCGTGTCCACGCCATAACCTTCCAGCAAACGAACCAGCGACTGCGCACAGGTGGTCATCGACTACTCCTCTTGTTCTTGCGGCGGGCGACACCCTGCGCCCGGCTGATGTCGAGGGACATTAGTCGCAGCCACCGAGGCGCAACAATCGAAAAAAATCCTCGCGATTGATCAATAAAATTCACGCTTTGCCATTGCGTCGCGGTTCCGGATGCAGGCGGGTGATGCCATGCAACTGCGACTTGACCCACTCGCTGAAGGCCAGCACCACCGGGCGCTCGGCCTTGAGCGGGTCGGCCACCAGGTAATAGCCGCGGTTGGACTCGATCTCGGTGTCGAACGGCTGCACCAGCAGGCCCTTGGCCAGGGCTTCGCCGCTGATCAGGTTGTCGCCCATGGCGATGCCCTGGCCGGCGATGCAGGCCGACTGCACGAAGTGCGCATCGGCGAACACGATGCCCCGGCGCACATCGACGTTCTGCGCCCCGGCCGCCGCCAGCCAGATCCGCCAGTCGGAGTAGTCGATCATGTGCAGCAACAGAGCGTGGTCCAGCGCATCCAGGCTCTTGAGCCCGCCCATGGCGTTCACCAGGCTCGGGCTGCACACCGGGAAATAGCGCAGGGAGACGATCTTCTGCACATGCTGGTTGGGCCAGTCGCCCATGCCGTAGGCGACGAACAGGTCGACGTTGCTGTCGCTGGTATCGCCTGGGGTACGCGGCGATACCAGGTGCAGTTCGACCTGGGGATACAGCGCCTGGAACTCGGCGATATGGGTGCACAGCCAGTAGGTGGCGAAGCCCGGCGGACTGCTGATGCACAGGCGCCCGCTGACCTGCTGGCCGTCCGAGCGCTGCCCGGCCTCGAGGATATTGGCCAGCAGCAGGTGGATGTCCCGGGCGTAGCGCTCGCCCTGGTAGGTGATGCGGATGCTGCGGCCCTGGCGCTCGGTCAGGGCGAACCCCAGGGTCTGCTCCAGGCTCTTGATCTGGTGGCTGATGGCGCTGGGGGTCAGGTTCAGCTCGCTGGCGGCTTCGGCGACACTGCCCAGGCGGGCCACCGCATCCAGGGCCCGCAGCGCCGTCATGGAGGGATAACGCATACCGATCGTGCCTCGACTGCAAGAAAACGAGTGGCTGCACGATAGCGATAATCGGCGTGCGGCAATAGCCTTGTCCGTCGCCGAAAAAACCGCCGACTGCTGAAAAAAATTTCCGTATCCGGCTAAAAAAGCTCGATTGACCCTATGCCGCCAATGACTAATTCTCAGGCCCTACCCTGTACCGGGGAAGCGCCCGGCCATCGCACAATAACAAGAGGGTCGACCCTTGCAATCGCAGCCCAACTCCACCCAGCCCGTGGTGGCGATCGACGATCTGCACAAGAGCTACGCCGATCACCACGTTCTCAAGGGCATCGCCCTGCGCGCCAACGAAGGCGAAGTGGTCTCGCTGATCGGCTCCAGCGGTTCGGGCAAAAGCACCCTGCTGCGCTGCATCAACCTGCTGGAGATTCCCTGCAGCGGCAGCTTGCGCATCAATGGCGAACAGGTACGCCTGAAGACCGACCGCGCCGGCAATCCCCAGGTCGCCGACCCGGCCCAAGTGGCACGCCTGCGCACCCAGCTGAGTATGGTGTTCCAGGGCTTCAACCTGTGGCCCCACCGCACCGTGCTGGAGAACGTCATCGAGGCACCGGTGTATGTCCTGGGAGAAGACCGCAAGGAGGCCATCGCCCACGCCGAGCACCTGCTGGAGAAGGTCGGCCTGGCCCACAAGCGCGACACCTTCCCGTCCTTTCTCTCCGGTGGCCAGCAACAACGGGTGGCCATCGCCCGGGCCCTGGCCATGCGCCCCAAGGTGCTGCTGATGGACGAGCCGACCTCGGCCCTGGACCCGGAGCTGGTGGGCGAGGTGCTCAAGGTCATCCAGGGCATCGCCGAGGAAGGCCGGACGATGATCCTGGTGACCCACGAGATGGCCTTCGCCCGCGATGTATCGAGCAAGGTGATGTTCCTCCACCAAGGCCGGGTGGAGGAGGAAGGCACGCCACAGCAAATATTCTGCAACCCGGTCAGCGAGCGCTGCCGGCAATTCGTCATGGCCCAGGAAAACCGCGTCTGACGTCCCGCTGCAATCCTTGAAAACAACAACTTAGATAAAGGGTCAAGCCATGAAAAACCTGCTCAAGGTGCTCGCCACCGGTTGCCTGTTCAGTGCCCTGTCCAGCCATGCCCTGGCCGCCGACAAGATCGTCTTCGGCATCGCCCTGGAACCCTACCCGCCGTTCTCGATGAAAGGCGGCGCCGGCGACTGGAGCGGTTTCGAACCGGAGCTGATCAAGGCCCTGTGCGAACGCATGCAGGCCCAGTGCCCGCTCAAGGAAGTGGCCTGGGACGGGCTGATCCCGGCCCTGCAATCGAGCCAGATCGACGCCATCCTCAACTCCCTGAGCATCACCGAGGAACGCCAGCAAGTCATCGATTTCTCCGCGCCCTACTACCAGACTCCGGCCATGTGGGTCGCCGACCAGTCCCTGGAACTCACCCCCACCCCCGAAGGGCTCAAGGGCAAGCTGATCGGCGTGCAGGGCTCGACCTCCAACGCCACCTTCGCCAAGGCCTACTACGGCAAGACCTCGACCCTGCGCTACTACACCACCCAGGACGACATGCTCTCCGACCTGCAGAGCGGGCGCATCGACGTGATGCTGGCCGACGCCCTGACAATCGAGCCGGTCCTGCAATCGGCGGCTGGCGCGGGCCTGGCCAACAAGGGCCTGGCGCCCCGCGACCCGCTGTTCGGCTCCGGCATCGGCGTCGGCCTGCGCAAGGGCGACAGCGCTCTGCAGCAGCGGATCGACAAGGCCCTGGCGGCACTCAAGGCCGACGGCACCTACGACCAGATCCGCAGCCGCTACTTCAGCGTCGACATCTCTGCCAACTAAGCCGCCCGGCGGCCTGCTGCGGCTGGCCGCCGGCGTTGACTGGATACGTCATGATTTCTCTGTCCGACCTTTCCCAACTGTTCGTCGCCGACGGCTGGCTCGGCGCCCTGGCCCAGGGCGCGCTGGTGTCCCTGCAGATTTCCGCCGGGGCCTTCGTCCTCGGCCTGGGCATCGGCCTGCTGGTGGCGATGATCAAGCTGCGCGGGCCACGCTGGCTGGTGAAGCTGGCCAACCTCTACACCACCCTGTACCGGGCCATGCCCGAGCTACTGCTGATCCTGCTGCTGTACTACGCCGGCACCGACCTGCTGAACATGGCCATGGCGGCCATGGACCGCCCGAGCGTCACGGTCAACGGCTTCATCGCCGCCGTACTGGTGCTGGGCATCGTCCAGGGCGCCTATTCGGCGGAGATCATCCGCGGCGCGATCCTGGCCATTCCCCATGGCCAGATCGAGGCGGCGCGGGCCTACGGCATCGAACGCTGGCTGCTGGTGCGGCGCATCCTGCTGCCGAGCATGCTGCCCTTCGCCATGGCCGGGTTGTCGAACCTGTGGCTGGTGCTGGTCAAGGACAGCGCGCTGATCAGCATCGTCGGCTACAGCGAACTGCTCTCGGTGGGCAAGCAGGCCGCCGGTTCCACCAAGCACTACCTGGTGTTCTACCTCGCGGTCGCGGCGTTCTACTTCGTCATCACCCTCGTGTCCGGCAGCGTGTTCCGCGTGCTCGAACGACGCACCCACCGCTGGCTGCCCCAGCACTAGGAGGCTGTGATGGATTTTTCCTGGATCAACGTTTTTTCCACCGAGCTGGTACGCGGCCTGGGCATCACCCTCAAGCTGCTGGCCCTGAGCGGAGCTTGCGGTTTCGTCCTGGCGGTGCTGGTGGGCCTGGGGCGAGTGGCGCGCAACCCCCTGGTCAGCGCGCCCATGCGCTTCTACATCAGCGTGTTCCGCGGTACGCCGCTGCTGGTGCAGATCTACATCCTCTACTACGGCGTCGGCAGCCTGTTCGCCGCCTACCCGCCGATTCGCGGCAGCTTCCTCTGGCCCTACCTGCGCGAAGGCTTCTGGTACGTGGCCCTGGCGTTGACCCTGAGTGTCGGCGCCTATGTCGGCGAGGTCCTGCGCGGCGGACTGCGGGCAGTGCCCCGGGGCGAACTGGAAGCGGCCCGTGCCTATGGCATGGGCCACTGGCTGACCTTGCGCCGGGTCTGGCTGCCCCGGGCCCTGGAGTTGGTACGCCCGACCCTGGTGGGCGAATGCGTGCTGCTGCTCAAGGCCACGGCCCTGGCCTCCACAGTAGCGGTCACCGACCTGCTGGGCGCCGCCAACCTGGTGCGGGCCCAGACCCTGAAGGTCTACGAGCCGCTGCTGGCGGTGGCACTGATCTACATCGTGCTGGCCTTCGTCATCGAACACCTGTGCGGCCGCCTGGGCGCCACACCCCACAAGCAGGCGCCCCAGCGCCAGGCCTGAACCCATTCATTACGCGGGCAACGCGCCCGTGAGGAGCACCACATGCGTTATTCCCCTTTCGTCCAGCGCATCAGCGGCGAATCCGTCAGTGCCTGGGACATCCACTACGCCGCCATCGAGGCCCGTGGCCGTGGCGAGGACGTGATCGTGCTCAGCGTCGGCGATCCGGACTTCGCCACCGACCCGCGCATCAGCGCCGCCGCCGGCACCGCGCTGGAGCAAGGCGATACCCACTACACCCATGTGCTTGGGCGCCCGGCCCTGCGCGAGGCGATTGCCGCCAAGCAGCGGCGCCTGCTGGGCATCGAGGTCGAGGCGGCCAACGTGGCCCTGGTGGCCGGGGCGCAGAACGGCCTATTCGCCGCTTCGCTGTGCCTGTTCGGCAGTGGCGATGAAGTGCTGGTGCCCGAACCCATGTACCTGACCTACGAGGCTTGCATCCATGCCTCGGGCGCCAGCCTGGTGGCGGTGGAGCAACCGGCGGCCAACGGTTTTCGCCTGACCGCCGCGGCCCTGGAAGCGGTCCTGACCGACAAGACCCGGGGCATCGCCCTGGCCACGCCCTGCAACCCCACCGGCAATGTCTACAGCCGCGAGGAACTGGAAGCGGTGGCCGAGCTCGCGCGCAAGCACGACCTGTGGGTGATTTCCGATGAGGTCTACGGGCAACTGACCTACGACCGCCAGCACCTGAGCATCGCGGCCCTGCCGGGCATGGCCGGGCGCACGGTGATCCTCAACAGCCTGTCCAAGACCCACGCCATGACCGGCTGGCGCGTGGGCTGGGTGGTGGGCCCCGAGGAGCTGGTGGGGCACCTGGACAACCTGCTGCTGTGCATGCTCTACGGCCTGCCGGGGTTCATCCAGGAAGCCGCGCTCAAGGCCCTGGAACTGGATGACGAGGTGGTCGACAGCGCTCGCGAGGTCTACCGCCGCCGTCGCGACCTGGTGATGGCAGGCCTGCGCCAGGTGCCCCTGCTGGACTGCCGCGAGCCAGAGGCCGGAATGTTCATGCTGGTGGACGTGCGCCGTACCGGCCTGTCGAGCATGGACTTCGCCTGGCAGCTGTTTCGCGCCACCGGGGTCTCGGTCCTCGATGCCCAGGCCTTTGGCGCCAGCGCCGAGGGTTTCGTGCGCATTTCCTTCACTGTCGCCGACGAGGTGCTCAAGGACGCCTGCCAGCGCATCGCCGGATTCGTCGAGGCCCTGGGCGCACAACGCTGACCCAGGGGCCGACGCTGGCGAGGCGGCTTGCTCCCTCGCCATGGCGGCGCCCATGAACCACTGCTTGGCCACTGCGCCTGTCGCCCATTTTTTGCCCATTGTTGAAGGGCCCTGCTTGAGAGGTTGACCCGTGACCGCTTCCGACCAATTCAACTCCACCCATAGCGCCGTCGACCAGTACGCCGAACTGGTGCTGCACAACGGCCGGTTCTACACCCTCGACCCGGCGCAGCCCTGGGCCGATGCCGTGGCCATTCGCCAAGGCAAGCTGATCGCGGTGGGCAGCCTCGCCTCCTTGAGCTCGCTGGTCGGCCCCAATACCCGCCAGCACGACCTGGACGGGGCGTTCTGCATGCCCGGCCTGCACGACATGCACACCCACCCCGACCTGGCCCTGGCGCCGCGCTATGCCGACGACCTGGACGTGGGCATCGAGGACCCGACCCCGGAGCAACTGGCGGCGGCGATCCACGCCTATGCCGACAGCCATCCGGGCGACGGCTGGATCTACGGCCAATACTGGGTGCGCTACACCTTTCGCGAGGCCGGCCTGACGCCGGGCCGCGAGTGGCTGGACAGCATCATGCCGGACCGCCCGGTGGCGCTGCTGGACCGCATGTGGGGCACCATGATGGTCAACTCCAAGGCCCTGGAACTGGCCGGTATCGATCGCCATACCAGCGACCCGCGCAATGGCTACCTGGAGCGCGACTCGCTCACCGGCGAACCCAACGGGCTGCTGATCGACGGCGCCTACGCGCTGATCCACGCGGCCATGCCGGCGACCCCGGTCTCGGTACTGCGCCGGGCCTATCGCGATGGCGTGCACTTCCAGACCTCTCGCGGGGTCACCGCCACCAAGTACGTGCACGTCTGCGAGAACCGCTTGCAGGCACTCAAGGAACTGGACGACGCCGGCGAGCTGACCCTGCGGGTGGAAGCCGCCATCAGCTGGCAGGACGATATCTTCCCGGTACGCCGGCGCTGGGAGCTGCTCAGCGGCGAGCGGCACTTCTATCGCAGCTCACGGTTGAGCGCCAACGCGGTGAAGTTCCATTTCGACGGCACCGTGGAGCCCAAGTCCTCGTACCTGCTGACCCCCTGGCCCGAGGAGTCGAGCTGGCGCGGCAAGCTCAACCTGACCCCGGAACACATCACCGACATGGTGGTGGACATGGACCGCCGTGGCCTGCGGGTGATCGCCCACTGCACCGGCGACGGCGCCTCCGACGTGTTCCTCGATGCCGTGGCCGAGGCCCGGCGCCGCAACGGCCACAGCGGCGTACGCCACCAGTGTGCCCATAGCACCTTGCTGCACCCGGGCAACCTCAAGCGCTTCCAGAGCCTGGACGTGATCGCCGAGTTCTCCCCGGCGGCCTGGTACCCGACCCCGTTCGCCAGCGGCGCGCGCTCAGGCTATGGCCAGGAACGCCTCAAGCGCATCTACGACTTCAAGGGCGTGCTGGCCGCCGGCGGCATCGCGGTGTTCGGCACCGACTGGCCGGTGGCCTCCATCGACCCGTGGCTGGCGCTGGAAACCATGGTCACCCGGCAGAACCCCTGGAACCAGGAACCCGACACCTTCGGCGACCCCATCGGCCTGGAGCAGGCGCTGCAAGTGGCGACCCTCAACGGCGCCCATGCCATGGGCCTGGAACACCTGACCGGCAGCCTGCAGGTCGGCAAGTCGGCGGACCTGATCGTGCTCGACCGCGACCTGTTCGCCCAACCGGCCCGCAACTACATCCACCACACCCAGGTGCAACTGACCTTCGTCGAGGGCCAGTTGGTCTACGACCGCCAGGGCACCTTCAGCGACACGCCGCTGCAGGCGGTGTGGGAAGGCCTGCCACCGGTGATCGAGGGCCAGGAACCATGATCAAGCTGCCGAGCATTCCGGTCACGGTGGTCTCGGGTTTTCTCGGGGCCGGCAAGACCACCCTGCTCAACCGCCTGGTGCAACGCGCCGACAGCGGCCGGCTGGCGGTGATCGTCAACGACTTCGGCGAGCTGAACATCGATGCAGCGATCATCGCCGAGGTCACCGACGCTGTGTACAGCCTGCAGAACGGCTGTATCTGCTGCACCGTGCAGGAAGACCTGCTGGCGCAACTGGTGAGCCTGTCCAAGCTGCGCCCGGCCCTGGAGCGGATCGTCATCGAGTGCAGCGGTGTCTCCGACCCGCAACGCATCGTGCAGACCATCGGCTACCCGCAACTGCGCGACCGCCTGCACCTGGATGCGGTGGTGACCCTGGTGGATGCCAGCGGTTTCCAGGCCCTGGAGGGCGACATGGCGCGCCTGTCCCGGGCACAGGTGGCCTGCGCCGACTGGGTGCTGCTGAACAAGGTCGACCTGGTCACGCCCGAGCAGTTGCAGGCGATCCGTACCAGCCTCGCCTGCCGCGCCCCGGTGTTCGAAACCGTACAGGCCGAACTGCCGGACGAACTGTTGCTGGCCCCGCCGGTACGTTCCAGCGAGGTGCTGTTCAAGGCCCTGCCCCAGGCCCACGACCAGTTGTTCGAAAGTTGGGTATGGAACAGCCCCCGGCCCTTGCAGGCCAAGGCCCTGCGCGACTGGCTGGCGCAGTTGCCGGCCGACCTGCTGCGCCTCAAGGGGCTGGTACGCCTGGACGGCAACGAGCAGCCCTACTGGTTGCAGCATGTGGGCAGCCGCAGCCAGTTCACCCTGGCCACCGGGCACCCCACCGAACATGCCGCGCAACTGGTGTTCATCGCCCGCCGCGGCAGTGGCCTGCGCCAGGAGCTGGAAGCCGGGATCAGTGCCATACAGGTGACCTGAAGCCAGGGGCACGAACGACGCTCAGCTACTCTCACCTGCTTCGCCTCCATCCGCTAGCGTTCCTGTCCGACCAGGAGCGCTTGCCAATGGAGCTCCGTTCATCGGGGAATCTTCCTCCCTCTGGCCGGTCTGTAAGGGCTGCCCTGACTCTCCAAGCGCTTGGTCCGTGACAACGGCCCTGCGCTCCAATAGATTAGGCGCCCCCGAAAATCCCCCCGGGCTTTTCGCGCCTCAAACCTGTCAAACCAAGTAGTGGATGTTCAATGCCTGATTCCAACACCGAAGAATCCGTGATCGCCTTGTCCAGCAAGACCGAATACGAAAACGCCATGCATCTTTCCCAGCATGTGCCCCAGGCCAAGAGCATCAGCGAGATGGTGCTCGACGCCTTCCAGAGCTCGAAAGAAAGTGACCAGATTCGCGAACTGCGCGCCGCCATTCGCCAGGCCCACGACAGCTTTGACGACGATACCGCCTATGAACTCATGGGCCAGCTCAAGCAACTCAAGGATGCCGAAGCCGCGGACCTGGCCGCCCTCGAGGACCTGAGCAAGAAGTTTCCCATCAGCCGGATCCTCTCCAGCTACAAGGACGACCCGGACTTCCAGGAACTGGTGTATGGCCTGGCGCTCAAGGTGCTGAACCAGACCCACCAGGCCATCAGCAACCCGAGCGGCAAGAGCAAGGCATCGCGGCCCAAGAAGGAAATGGAAGTGTTCGCCATCAGCAAGGACGGCATCAGCGTGACCCTGCCGATGCGCCCGCGCTCCAAGGCCAATGCCGACCGCGAAGCCTTCGAGTTCCTGGGCTTCAGCTTCATCGGCGAAGGCGAAGAGGCCGAGCTGGAAAGCGAGGTGTTCGTCGACAACCAGGGCAACGAACAACCGGCGACCCGCAAGAACATCGTCACCGCGATCCAGCAGCAGACCGCGTTCGTCGGCTACAGCGCCATCCAGCAGTAAGCCGATGCCCGGCCGACCGGCCGGCTGGCAGCCCCGTATTCATGACGAAGGCGGGGCTCGCCCCTCTCAACGATCCCCATATTCGACAATCGGGTACATCGCGCACAGCGCCTCGGTCTGCCGCCGGAACTGCTGCTGCAAGGCCGGCTCCAGGATGTAGTGTTGTTCGCCGTGGGGCTTGACCTGATCCAGTATCCGACACACCAGGTCGACGAGCTCGCGACACCCCTGGGAATCCAGGTAGCGCTGGGCAATGGAGCCGGTGCCAATGCACAGGCCATTGGCGGCAAAGGCTGGGCGGACTTCCCCCGGCCCACGCTTCTTGCTGACGATGATCGCGCACTTCTCGAGCGCCGATTCGGCGATGGAGCCGCTGATGCCTCCATGCAGGCGCAGCAGGATGGTGTGATTCTCCGTGCCGCCGCCCACGACCTCATAGTCCCGCTCCATGAACGCATCGGCCATTTCATCGGCGATGGTGCGCACCCGTCCCATGTAGGCATCGAACTGCACCGACTTGGCATAACCCAGCGCGGCCGCCTTGGCGGCGATCATGTTGACTGCCGGCGCCCCCTGCATGCCGGGAAACACCGCTTGGTCGAGCACTCGACGAAAGCTCGACCTGAGACCCGGCACCTTGGTGTCGGCATCGCGTCCCGAGAGAATCAACCCGCCGCGAGGTCCGCCGAGCTGCCTGTGGGTACAGCAGGTGGTGACGTGAGCCGAATCGATCGGGCTCGGGTGGCGCCCGGTGGCCACCAGCCCGGCAATATGGGAAATATCGGCCAGGAGAATGGCTCCAGCCTCATCGGCGATGGCACGAAAGCGCTGGAAGTCGACGATCCGTGAATAGGCCGTCGCCCCACAGATGATGATGCGCGGACGATGGGCCAGGGCCAGTTGCCGTACTTGCGGGTAGTCGATGACGCCTTGGGCCGTGGTGCCGTAGCGGATCGCCTTGTAATGGACGCCGCTGAACGCGAGGGAACTGCCATGGGTCAGGTCGCCACCATGGTCCAGGGCCATGCCGAGGATGGTGTCGCCAGGCTCGGCCAGGGCCGACAGGACCTGGTAATTGGCATTGGAGGCCGAGTGCGATTGCACCCCGGCATACTGGGCAGCGAACAGTTCCTTGGCCCGACGAATCGCCAGGGATTCGACCAGATCGGCATTTTCGCAACCAGCATGACGGCGCCGACCGGGAACGCCCTCGACGGTGACGTTGAGCAAGGCCGAGGCAGATGCCGCCAAGGTTCGGGGGCCCGCCGCGCAAGAAGACGAAACCAAGGACAAGGTGCGGTGCTGACGTGTGATTTCCGCGTCCAGGATGCTTGCCAACTCGGCGTCTTCGGTTCGTAATTCGGCCAAACCACGTCGCAACAGGTCTGCCTGGGTCCTGAGTGGTTCAGTATCGGCTGCCATGGTTCTGTGTCCCTTCCTTGTATGTCGCATGCCACGAACGAAGGCACGCTTCCTGGGTTTTACGTTCGTTTGGGCAAAACGGGCCAACTGGCAATGACTGTACGAGATGTAACAAAATTAATCAAAAAATTGAACATGAACTAAATTAAATGAGGTATTTCCTGGCGAGTCGAAATGACATCGACCTTACCTTGTGTTCAGGTTTGTCATCAGGGTCATGACGCCGCGCCTCGAGCGCTGTATGGTCACGGCCGACACATACGTCGCCTCCCTCCCCGCACTGGTAATTCGGCCGTTTCCCAGGGGGGCGATCGCCCTGGATATCGACCATCAGGGATTTCAGGAGGAACGCGGCACAGCCTGGGGAGCACTAGCGAGCTGGCGGAAATTGCCAAAACTGCCCCGCCAGCCCTCGGACCCGCGTCACGCAGTTGTCCCCAGGCACTGCATGATCGTTATGCAGTACTCAAGGGATCAGAACCAAAAGGAAGTGGTGAGCAGCAGATGCACAAAAGAGAAAGAACAGAGCATTTAAAGAGCAACATCAAGTACCTGATAAAAAGTCGTGGTGAGACACAACTGTCCTTGTGCAACGCCAGCGGCCTGACCCGAACGACCATCTACAACATCCTGGAAGGCAAGGTCAGCAACGTACAGCAGTCCACCATCCGGAAAATCTCCGATTTCTTCGGCGTTTCCTATGAAGAGATAGAAACTGTCGACTTCAAGGAAAAGGAGATCATCGAGAGCAGTATCTCCCCTCAAGGAAACATGAACCCGGCAGCCGTTCCGATCATCAGGGAGAGGCTGCTGATAGAGAGCATGGGAAAACGAATTGGCGAGCTGGTCACGCTTTACCCATTGACCTACTACTTCGGTACTTCCTCCAATCTGATAGCCGTGTTGCTGGAGAATGAAATTCCAGGCGTGAATGAAGCCGGCGACCTGTTGATCGTGCAAAAGGGCTCATCGACTGACGACAAGGAAAAGCTGATCTACGACAAACTGACAAGAAAGCTCCTGATATCGAATGATGCTCGCTCCGACTCGGACCGCATGATCGTAGTCGGCGATATCATCGAGGAGCGGTTCCATGTCGGCCTTTGAAATTGACAACAGCAAATACAAGCTCTTGGGATTCGACAACAACAAGAAGCTTGCGATAATCATGATCATCGCAACCGGCAAGGTTATAAAAATCAAACTAAGCGAGGTTTTGAACAGCGAAATAATAGACAACCTGAACAAAATAGAAATCAAGAATCTTTATCGAAAATTCTACTCTCAAGGAGATAGTCTCACCGCCTACGACTTGAATGACCGCCATGAAACCTCATGGATGATCTATATAACCCTGAATCTGCTGCTCGTGACCTTCTATATCTTCACCAGCATCGCCGCAACCAAGCCGATCTACTTGGAATCGCTGGACATCGTCATCACTCCAGGAACCTTTCTTTACTCCCTGACCTTTTTGATCGTTGACCTGCTTAACGAAAACTTTGGGCTCCGCCTGGCAAGAAAAGCCATTTTCTTCGCATTCGCCAGTACCTCCACCGTGTTCATTCTCCTCTATGGCTCGACCTTCCTCCCTGGTCTGCCCGGCTGGAAATTCGACTCGCCTTATAATGATGTGATCACCCAGGTATCGTCCGTACTGGTGGCGTCATCCATCTCATTCCTTGTTTCGGAAAACATCAACTCCTATTTGCTGTGCAAAATAAAAGAACTGACGAATTCCAGATTCCTGTTCCTGCGAATATTCTTGAGTACCTTCTTTGCAGTGATCATCGACAGTTTTCTATTCTGCTACATCGTCTTTTATGGGTTGATGCGCAACGCGGACATCCTGAACATGGTTCTCTTGCAGATCGCGATCAAGGTGTTTTTTGCACTCTTCAATATTTTGCCCGCTTATGGCGCAAGGTCATTGCTCAGTAAGTACATGACCAGCAGCCAGGCAGGATAAGAACGCTTGAACCGTACTCTGAATGCCCAACAATGACGGTCAGTAAAAAACCCCGCACTTCTCTCGAAGGCGGGGTTTTCTTGTTGCGGATTAAAATACTCAAACCGAAGTGGCATTGCCCAGCATACGACGCAGGATATGCCCCTGGCCCTTGGCACAGTGCAAGAGCAACGCCGCGACATGGCCAAGGATCACCACCAGCAAGGTCCAGCCCAGGAGGCTGTGGAAGTTGTTGCCCAGGTCGGTCATCCACTGGATCTTCGGCCCTTCGAAGCCGCTCATCACCGGCAGGCCGAAGGCGGAGAATGCCCGCCCCGAGCCGTACTGGCGCAGCAGGCCGAAAAACGGAATGGCGAACATTCCCACATACAGCAGCCCATGCCCCAGCGTTGCCAGGAGGTTGAGGCTCGGTGGCCGGCGACGGCGACTCAACAGGCTCCACAGCACCCTCGCCAGCAACAGGGCCATCAGCAACAGGCCCACCTGCTTGTGGGTCGGCCAGAGGAACTCGTCCAGGGCCGAATCAGCCAGCAGGTAATGTGCACCGGCGGTGCTGTAGATCCAGGCGAAGGCCAATGCCATGGTCCAGTGCAATCCGCGACTGACGGCGCCGTAGCGCTCCTTCGAGTCGTATAGTTCGATACCGCGTTCCATTCCATCCACTCAAGGTTCATCACGGCGGCGCATTTTACTCGCCCAGGCAACAGCTTCGGGCCTAAAGCTTTAAATGATGTGACCGCCATGCAATGAAAAAGCCCCGCGCTTCTTGCGAAGGCGGGGCTTTTTCTTGGCCCGGGCTTAGTGGGCGTAGGTCAGCAGCAACTCGGTCGGGGCCTTGAAATCCACCGACATCATCACGCTCAGCGCGGTGATGGTGAAGATCGAGAACACGAAGAGCTTGCGGGCCCACACGGTGTCGTCCACCGCCTTGTAGCCGGTCCAGGCCATGTACAGCCAGTACATGCCCATCGCCGCCGCTACCGCCATGTAGCTCATGCCGGCATACCCGCTGAAAGTCAGCATCAGGGTCGCCACCAGGAACGCCAGGATGTAGAGCAGGATGTGCTTCTTGGCCACGCGAATACCGCGCTTGACCGGCAGCACCGGGATCGATGCGGCCAGGTAGTCGTTGAAGCGGAAGATCGCGATGGCATAGGAATGCGGCATCTGCCACAGGCTGAACATCACCAGCAGGGTCAACGCAGCCATGTCGAAGCTGTTGCTCACGGCCACGTAACCGATCACCGGCGGCATGGCCCCGGACAGGCTGCCCACCAGCGTGCCGTGAACCGACTTGCGCTTGAGGTACAGGCTGTAGAGGCCAACGTAGATGACAAAGCCGATTACCGCGAACAGCGCGGCCAACGGGTTGGCCACGTAGTACAGCAGGGCGACGCCGGCGACGCCGAGGATGGAGGCATAGGCCAGGGCCACTTCCAGGGAGATCAGGCCCTGGACCAGCACCCGGTTCTTGGTGCGCTCCATCTTCAGGTCGATGTCACGGTCGATGCAGTTGTTGAACACGCAACCGGACGCTACCACCAGCGAGGTGCCGATCATGGCGGCCAGGAAAATGGCCAGATCGACATGCCCCTTCGAGGCCAGGAAGAACCCGCCTGCCACCGAAAGCACGTTACCGAAAATGATCCCCGGTTTGGTGATTTGGATAAAGTGCTTGAGCGACATCGGGTCTACCTCACTTCGCCATCATGACGGTGTGGATGCTGAACATGATCCACAACGACAGACCAACCAGCAGGACAATGACCAACGCGGCGAAGATGAACGCCACCACGTTGTTACGCTGCGCCGCGGAACGGTCCAGGTGCAGGAAGTACACCAGGTGCACCAGCACCTGGATCACCGCGAACGCCAGGACGATCCACAGGGTCACGTCCTTGGGCAGCGATGGGTACATCACCAGCCCGAACGGGATCACGGTCAGGATCACCGACAGGATGAAGCCGATGGCGTAGGACTTGACGCTGCCGTGGCCGGCGTCGTCGTGGCCATTGTGGGAATGTGATGCGTTAGCCATTTACATAGTCCCCATCAGGTAAACAACGGTGAATACGCAGATCCACACAACGTCCAGGAAGTGCCAGAACAGGCTCAGGCAGCTCAGACGGGTCTTGTTGGTGGAAGTCAGGCCCTTTTTCCAGACCTGGTACATCATCACCGCCATCCAGATCAGGCCGCTGGTCACGTGCAGACCGTGGGTACCGACCAGGGTGAAGAACCCGGACAGGAAACCGCTGCGGTTAGGGCCGTAGCCCTCGGAGATCAACAGGTGGAACTCGTTGACCTCCATCACGATGAAGCCCAGGCCGAACAGGAAGGTCATGGCCAGCCAACCCAGTACCTGGGTTTTCTTGCCCTTGTACAGCGCCAGCATGGCGAAGCCGTAGGTGATCGAACTGAACAGCAGCAGCGCGGTTTCACCCAGCACGTAGGGCAGTTCGAAGATGTCGTGGCCCGACGGGCCACCGGCAACGTTGTTCACCAGCACCGCGTATACCGCGAAGATCGACGCAAACAGGATGCAGTCGGTCATCAGGTAGAGCCAGAAACCGAATACGGTCATCTCGCCCGAGTCGTGGTGGTGGTCATCGTGTCCATGGTCATGACCATGGGCGTGTCCAGCATTCATCACTAAGTTCGACATGGTTTAAGCCTGTTCCAACGAGGTTTCAACACGGGTAGCCGGGATCACTTTCTCCGATACCAGACGCTTGTGCTGCTCGGCTTCAATGCGTTCGATCACCTCGACCGGAACCATGTAGCCCTGGTCGTCACGAGCGGCATGGATGATGAAATAGATCACGGTGCCGGCCAGGCCGAAGATGGCCATCCACCAGATGTGCCAGATCATCGCGAAACCGAATACGGTCAGCAGAGCACCCATGACCAGGCCGGTCGCGGTGTTGTTCGGCATGTGGATCGGTTCGTAGCGGCTTGGCTTCTGGTAAGCGGTACCGGCTTCCTTGGCTTCGGTGAATGCGTCGATGCCATCGGCCTTCGGCAGTACAGCGAAGTTGTAGAAAGGCGGTGGCGACGAAGTCGACCATTCCAGGGTATGGCCATTCCACGGGTCGCCCGCTTCGCACATGTTCTGCTTGCGATCACGCACGCTGACATACAACTGGATCAGCTGGCAGGCGATACCTACGGCGATCAGCACCGCACCGGCCATGGCCACGTGCAGGTAAGGCACCCACTCAGGGTTGGTGGTGGCGTTCAGGCGACGGGTCATGCCCATGAAGCCCAGCGCGTAGAGCGGCATGAATGCGACGAAGAAGCCCGAGATCCAGAACCAGAATGCAGCCTTGCCCCAACCTTCATGCAGCTTGAAGCCGAAGGCTTTCGGGAAGTAGAAGCTGAAGCCAGCGATGTAGCCGAATACGGCGCCGCCGATGATCACGTTGTGGAAGTGCGCGATCACGAACAGGCTGTTGTGCAGTACGAAGTCCGCACCCGGTACGGCCAGCAGTACGCCGGTCATGCCGCCGATGGCGAAGGTCACCATGAAGCCCAGGGTCCACAGCACTTGGCTGGTGAAGCGCAGGCGGCCGTGGTAGATGGTGAACAGCCAGTTGAACAACTTCACCCCGGTCGGGATGGAGATCAGCATGGTCGCCAGGCCGAAGAAGGCGTTGACGCTGGCGCCCGAACCCATGGTGAAGAAGTGGTGCAGCCAAACCATGAAGCCCAGGATCGAGATCGCGCCCGAAGCGTAGATCATCGAGTGGTGACCGAACAGGCGCTTGCCGGTGAAGGTCGAGATCACTTCCGAGAACACGCCGAAGGCCGGCAGGATCAGGATGTATACCTCGGGGTGACCCCAAGCCCAGAACAGGTTCACGTACATCATTGGATTGCCACCAAGTTCATTGGTGAAAATGTGGAAATCCATGTAGCGGTCGAGAGTCAGCAGCGCCAGGGTAGCGGTGAGGATCGGGAACGAAGCCACGATCAGCACGTTGGCCCAGGTGCAGGTCCAGGTGAAGATCGGCATGTCCATGGCCTTCATGCCAGGCGCGCGCATCTTCAGGACGGTCGCCAGGAAGTTGACCCCCGTCAGTGTCGTCCCCAGGCCCGAGAGCTGTAGCGCCCAGATGTAGTAGTCCACACCCACGCCCGGGCTATAGCCCAGTTCGGACAGCGGCGGATAGGCGACCCAGCCGGTACGGGCGAATTCGCCGACACCCAGGGACACGTTCACCAGCACGACGCCGGAAACCAGCAGCCAGAAGCTCAGGGAGTTGAGGAATGGGTAGGCCACGTCACGGGCACCGATCTGCAGCGGCACGACGAGGTTCATCAGGCCGGTGAAGAATGGCATCGCCATGAAGATGATCATGATCACACCGTGGGCGGTGAAGATCTGGTCATAGTGCTCAGGTGGCAGGTAGCCAGGCGAGCCCTCGGTGGCCAGGGCCAGCTGGGAACGCATCATGATGGCGTCGGCGAAACCACGCAGCAGCATGATCATGGCCACGATGATGTACATCACGCCGATTTTCTTGTGGTCGACCGAAGTCAGCCACTCGGACCACAGGTAGGTCCATTTCTTGAAGTAGGTGATACCCGCGACGACCGCCAGACCACCGAGCGCGATCATGGCAAGGGTCACCATGACAATCGGCTCGTGGAACGGTATCGCGTCCAGACTTAATTTACCAAACATCGTTTACTCCTCTGCCCCGGCAGCTGAATGCGAGCTCATGTCCATTCCCTGCGAAGTGGCCACTTCTTTCTCTTTCTTCTCGTGCTTGAGCGGCTTGCCTGGAGTCATACCCTCATACTTGTCGATGATGGTCTGGAACAGGTTTGGCGCGTACGAGGAGTAGAGCTCCACAGGGTTGTTCTGGCTTGGCTTGGAAAGGGCCGCGTATTCAGCTGTGTCCAGCTGTTTAGGTGCCTTCTTGACTTCGTTTACCCAGGCGTCGAACTCTTCCTGACTGGTAGCGGTCGCCTTGAATTTCATGCCGGTGAAGCCCGCGCCGCTGTAGTTGGCGGAGATACCGTCAAGCTCGGTGTTCTGGTTGGCGATCAGGTGCAGCTTGGTGGTCATGCCCGCCATCGCATAGATCTGGCCACCCAGGCCCGGGATGAAGAACGAGTTCATCACGGTGTCGGAGGTCACGCGGAAGTTGATCGGGGTATGCGCCGGGAAGACGATCTTGTTGACCGTGGCGATGCTCTGCTCCGGATAGATGAACAGCCATTTCCAGTCCATCGCGACCACTTCGATGGTCACCGGCTTGACGTCGGACTCCAGCGGACGATAAGGGTCCAGGGCGTGGGTCGACTTGTAGGTCACATAGCCCAGGGCCAGGATGATCATGATCGGCACGGCCCATACGGCCACTTCGATCTTGGTGGAGTGGGACCACTTCGGCGCGTAGGTCGCGTTCTGGTTGGAAGCGCGATACTTCCAGGCGAAAGCGAAGGTCATGAGAATGACCGGCACCACCACCAGCAGCATGAGGATGGTTGCAGTGATGATCAGGTTTCGTTCGTCCAGACCGACCTGACCCTTGGGATCAAGCAAGGTCCATTTGCAGCCTCCCAGCATCAACATGCTGAGCAGCGGCAATAAGCCTAGTAATCTGGGGTACCTGTTTTTACTCATCTCACGACCTCTAAAGCAGCTTGCGCAATGCAGTTGGGTTTTGATCGCCAACACTTCACCCTGCCAAGGGTTGGCATTTTTCTTTAATTGAATAAGGGCCTGCCCGTTGCGGTGAAACGCTCAACGACACATCCCGGGCTAGCAGTGGTTCTTATTCGATCTCGTGGTCAAAGGCCCTGTTACAGACCAATTCCATTTGGTGCGGAAGTTAGGAAGGCGCCGACACCTGCAGTCGCATGGAGCGCTCAATCCACTCCTCGACCATCCTCGTGTGCTCAGGGGGGAGCAGCGTCGGAAATTCAGTGCGGGCGATTGTAGATATGTCGCGTTTTATAAACCATGTCTTATCCCGAAATAATTTTTATCGCTGACCGCAACAATCCCACACGATTGTTACGAAGGCGCAAAATCATATCGATTTTCATTCGCAACAAAAACCCCAGAAAAGTCCCTCATGCCGGTGCTGGCAGGCACCTGAAAAAGTCGCTGAAAGCCGCCATCCGTATGGCTCAGCCCTTGTAAAACGGGGTCTGTGAAGAATTGTATAGATAGCAGGCTATGGTTTTTCGCGGTCTTATCGACATGCACAAACTGACAGACATCGATTGAACCAGTCAGGTAATTTGCAGTCTCTTGAAACCATTCCCCCACCTCTCTGCGGCCGCGACAGTGTGACAACATGTCGCACTTTTGTTGCCCCCTGGCTTGCCGCAAATCACGGACTTTTCAGGCACCTCATGCGCGGCATGAAAAAGCCCCGGCTCCTTTACAGGAACCGGGGCTTTTGCGAGACGATCAATAGGTTTTCTTGCGATTGCGCACCACGCCCAGCGGCACCAGGATCACCGTCAGCACGAACGCCAGCAACGCCCACTGGGCCAGGGACAGGCCAAGGATCGGCGGGTACGGCGTGGAGCAGAAACCATCGACCTGGAAACCCAGGGGAAAAATACTCGCCAGCGGCAGGCTGTCGACGATCGGCTGCAGCACATCGATGCCGCAGCTCACCGCCGGATAGAACTGGGTGTACACATGGTGCCCGGCCACCCCGGCGCCGGCGAGGGCGCAGATGACCACCAGGATCTCCATGAGAGTGACGCCGCGCCGCGAACCCAGGGCCGCGCCGATGAAGGCGAAGATCGCGATCAGCAACAAGGCGTAGCGTTGCAGGATGCACAGCGGACAAGGCGCCTCGCCCAGCACCACCTGCATGTACAAGGCACCACCGATCAGTGCCAGGCAGATCACCCCCAGCAGTACCAGGAAGCGTCGTTCACGCCCCAAACGCAGTCTGTCGTCACTCATCCCTATTCCTTTTTCTGTGTGTTGCAGCGGTCCGCCCGCTTCTATCGCGGCGTCGCGCTGTGGAATTGCCAAATGGCCGGTTCGCCGTCGCAGTGCCCGGAAGTCTACACGCTGAACATGACCTTTGAATGCACGGCTTGCAGGCTGCAAGCCAAGGCCTGCCGGGCGAGCGATGGAATCGAACGGCTCGCCCAGGCAGTCGCGCCCCGGACGATATCGCCGGCAATTAACGACAGGCAGGTTAAGTCGGGATTAACCCGGCAGCCGCTCTTCCAAAGTTGGCCAATAGGTCTGGAGATTGCCGGCGCCCCAACGGTGGCTGGAATGCACCTGGCGGGCGCCGACAAGCGGCCCCTGGAGGACAGGAGCCGGCAGGCGGGAGAGTTATTCCAGAGCCGCGGCCGGGCCGAAGAACTCGTAGCGGCTCTGCTGCTCAGGAATGCCCAAGGCCTTGAGGTGGCGCTTGATCGCCGCCATGAAGCCCTTGGGTCCGAGGAAGTAGGCATCCAGGTCGCGTTGCTCGGGCAGCCACTGCGCCAGCTGATCCTGGGTCAACACGCCCAGGCTGTCGGCCGCCGGGCTGACGCCATCATCCTCGGCATAGCAGTAGAAACGCTTGAGCTGTGGATAACGTTCAGCCAGGGCATCGACCCACTGGCGGAAGGCATGCACCTGGCCATTGCGTGCGCAGTGGATAAAGTGCACCGGGCGCTCGGTGGCCAGGGCTGCCTCCAGCATCGGCAGGGTCGGGGTGATGCCGACGCCGCCACTGATCAGCACCAACGGCTTGTCGCTGGCCTGGAGGGTGAACTCCCCGGCAGGCGGGAACAGCATGATGCTACTGCCCACCGGGCATTGGTCATGCAGATAGTTGGAAGCCACGCCACCGGCCTCGCGCTTGACACTGATGCGGTACTGGCCCTGGTCGGACAAGGCCGACAGCGAGTAATTGCGGCGAATTTCCTGGCCATCGATGAACAGCTGCAGGCCGATGTACTGGCCCGGCTCGGCGGCGAGGATCGCCCCCTGGTCGGCCGGCTCGAAATACAAGGAGGTGATTTCCGCACTTTCCCGCACCTTGCGCACCAGTTTGAATTCCCGGGCACCACGCCAGCCGCCCGGGGCCTGGGCCTTCTCGTCGTAGATGGCCGCCTCGGCGCCGATCAGGATGTTCGCCAGCTGGTTGTAGGCCGCGCCCCAGGCATCGATGACCTCCTGGGTGGCGATCTCGCTGCCCAACACTTCCGCGATGGCCCGCAACAGGCAACTGCCGACGATGGGGTAGTGCTCCGGCAGGATCTGCAGGGCGACGTGCTTGTTGATGATCTTGGCGACCAGGTCTCCCAGCTGGTCGAGCTGGTCGATATGCCGGGCGTACATCAGCACGCCATTGGCCAGGGCCCGGGGCTGGTCGCCGCTGGCCTGGTGGGCCTGGTTGAACAGTGGGCGGACTGCTGGATACTCCGAGAGCATCATTCGGTAGAAGTAGGTGATCAGGGCCTCACCCCCGCTTTCCAGCAGGGGCACGGTGGACTTGATGATGGCGCGATCTTGGACGCTTAGCATGGGACAACTCCTGGACTTATGACCGCTTGCAGGGTTCCCTTGTCCAATCAGTATTCGTGCCAAGATTAAAATCATTTAAATTCAATAACTTAAGATAATAGTAGTCATAAAGACTTCAATGAATTTATAGTCAAATCGACTACAAGGAGTCTTTATGACTGCAAAGGCCCTGCTCACCACCCTGCTGCCCCTGGTCACCGACCTGTCCCGGGAATTGCCGGAAGGCGAACGCTATCGACGCCTGCTGGAGGCGCTGCGCGTGCTGTTGCCTTGCGACGCCGCCGCGCTGCTGCGCCTGGATGGCGAGTGGCTGGTGCCGCTAGCCGTCAACGGCCTGAGTACCGACACCCTGGGCCGGCGCTTCAAGGTCAGCGAACACCCGCGTTTCGCCGCGCTGCTGGCTAGCCCGGGACCAACCCGCTTCGCCAGCGACAGCCAGCTACCTGACCCCTACGACGGCTTGGTGGAGGGGCTCGACGAGCACCTGGAAATCCACGATTGCATGGGCTGCCCACTATTTGTCGACGAACGCCCCTGGGGCCTGCTGACCCTCGACGCGCTGGATCCGCAACGCTTCGAGCCCATCGAGCTGGATGCCCTGCAGGCCTTCGCCAGCCTGGCCGCGGCCACCGTCAGCGCCGCCGAACGCATCGAACGCCTGGCCCAGCGTGCGGAGAACGAGCACCAGCGCGCCGAGGTGTATCGCCAGGCCAGCGGCCAGCATCGGGAAATGATCGGCCAGAGCAAGGCCCACAAGCACCTGATGGAAGAAATCGCCCTGGTGGGCAGCAGCGACCTGACGGTCCTGATCACCGGTGAAACCGGGGTCGGCAAGGAACTGGTGGCCCAGGCCATCCACGCCGCCTCGCTACGCGCCGACCAGCCGCTGGTCAGCCTCAACTGTGCGGCCCTGCCGGATACCCTGGTGGAAAGCGAACTGTTCGGCCATGTCCGGGGCGCCTTCACCGGCGCCACCCAGGACCGCCAGGGCAAGTTCGAGCTGGCCAACGGCGGCACCCTGTTCCTCGATGAAGTGGGCGAATTGCCGTTGCTCGTCCAGGCCAAGCTGTTGCGCGTGCTACAAAGCGGACAGTTGCAGCGCCTGGGCTCGGACCAGGAGCATCGGGTGGATGTGCGCCTGATCGCCGCGACCAATCGCGACCTGGCCCAAGAGGTGCGCAACGGCCGCTATCGTGCCGACTTCTACCATCGCCTGAGCGTTTATCCACTGCGCGTCCCGGCGTTGCGCGACCGTGGCCGCGACGTGCTGCTGCTCAGCGGCTACTTCCTGGAGCAGAACCGTTCGCGCATGGGCCTGGGCAGCCTGCGCCTGAGCGCCGATGCCCAGGCCGCGTTGCTGGCCTATCACTGGCCGGGCAACGTTCGCGAACTGGAGCACTTGGTCGGCCGCAGCGCCCTCAAGGCCCTGGGCAACCACCGGCAACGACCGAAGATCCTTAGCCTCGACGCCGCGGACCTGGACCTGCCCCACGCTGGCGAGAAACCCGGCGTGGCTGCCGAAACGACAACACCGGCCATGCCACTGGCGGTGCCCGGGGACCTGCGCCAGGCTACCGAGCACTACCAGCGCCAGTTGATCGACGCCTGCCTGCAACGGCACCAGCACAACTGGGCCGCCGCCGCCCGTGAGCTAGGCTTGGACAGGGCCAACCTGAGTCGCCTGGCCAAGCGCCTGGGGCTCAAATGAGCCCCCGCGGGGCGGTGCCTGCGACGAGCCGGATCGGCCAATCCGGCTAAAGCCCGTCCTGAAAACGTCGATAACCCGTTATCCATGGTTGTCCGTGGTTCGATCCACGCGCCAATTCTTCAAGAAGAAGGTTTTTATGTCCTCCAACAAAGCCCGCGCAGATTCGCTTTCGCTTCTGCTGTTTACCTTGCGCAGCGGCAAGCTGATGGCTATCAACCTGCTCAAGGTCAGCGAAATCATTCCCTGCCCGCCCCTGACCAAGCTGCCTGAATCCCATCCCCATGTGAAAGGCATCGCCACCTTGCGCGGCAACTCACTGTCGGTGATCGATCTCAGCCGGGCCATCGGCGAGCGCCCCCTGGCCGATCCGGACGCCGGTTGCCTGATCGTCACCGACGTCAGCCGCTCCAAGCAGGGCCTGCACGTGCAGGCCGTGAGCAAGATCGTGCATTGCCTGAGTACCGATATCCGCCCACCACCCTACGGCTCGGGCGGCGTCAGGTCCTACATCACCGGCGTGACCCAGGTGGACGGGACCCTGGTGCAGGTGCTGGACATCGAAAAAGTGATCCATGGCATCGCCCCGGCCCAGATCGAGATGGCCCCCACCGAATTGAGCATGGAAGACGCCGATGCCCTGGGCAACGCGCGCATCCTGGTGGTGGACGACAGCCAGGTGGCGCTGCAGCAATCGGTGCACACCCTGCGCAACCTCGGTCTGCAATGCCACACCGCCCGCAGCGCCAAGGAAGCCATCGACTGCCTGCTCGAACTGCAAGGCACGGCCAACGAAATCAACCTGATCGTCTCGGACATCGAAATGTCCGAGATGGACGGCTATGCCCTGACCCGGACCCTGCGCGAGACCCCGGACTTCGCCCACTTGTATGTGCTGCTGCACACCTCCCTGGACAGCGCGATGAACAGCGAGAAGGCGCGCCAGGCCGGGGCCAATGCGGTGCTGACCAAGTTCTCCTCGCCGGAGCTGACCCGTTGCCTGATCGATGCGGCCAAGGCCATCGCTGCCCACGGAGCCTGAACCGTGGAAGAACGCTATTGCCTGTTGATGCGCCGCGACCTGACCGGACCACAGCTCGCCCCCCGATGGCCGGTCGGGGTCAGCCTGCGCCACTACAGCCCGGATCTCGCGCCAGAGGTGCATCACTTGATGCAATTGGGTTACCTGGACGGCGGCGGCCACGTCCCGGACCTCGATACCTGGCGCAAGGCCTTCGAGACCGATGCCGAATACGATCCTGAACTCTGCCTGGTGCTCCTGGAGGCCGGCCAGGTCATAGGCGTGGCCCAGTGCTGGACCAGCGCCTACCTCAAGGACCTGGTGGTGCATGCTGACGCCCGCGGCCGGGGCCTGGGCCGGGCCCTGCTGCAACAGGTGTTCGTGATGTTCGCCGAACGCCGGGAAGAGCGGCTCGACCTCAAGGTGCTGGAAGACAACCTGCGCGCCCGCCGCCTGTACGACAGCGCGGGCATGCAAGTGGTCCGCCGCGAACGGGTGCCATAGGCACACTTACGCCGACACGCCCGGCCTGTAGCCGCTACTGGGCCTGCGAAGCTGCGACAAGGCCCGCAGGGTCTTCGCGCTCTCCTCCACCCGCCGACCGCCGCCCCGGCACCCCGTTCGACGACTGGGTCGGCTATAGCGCCCCCTTGCTCCAGGGCCAGTACCCGCTAAAGCCCATGCAGGGCCGCAGCGGCATCGAGCGGTGCCTGTACCAGCGGTCCAGCCGCAAGGCGCTGGTCAGCGAGTGGAACAGCACTCGCCCAGCGCTCAAGAGCCGTTGACTGGCGCATAACTTGCTTCGCCAGGGCATTCGCAGCGTCGAACAACAGAAAGACGACGCCCCCTTTCGATCCGCTTGGGTTGCTCATGCCATGAACACTCGGTTTTCCTGCGTAGGCTGCGGCAAGTGCTGCCACGACCACCATGTTCCCCTGACACTCGCCGAAGCCCGGGCCTGGGCGGCCGATGGCGGCCAGGTGATCGTGCTGGTGGAGGCCTTCCTCGGCAATGGCCTGGGTTTGCCGGCACAGCAACGCGAACATGCCCAGCGCCGTTCCTGCCGGGTGCCCAGTGGCAGTGCCGATGCCTATGTGGCGATCACCTTCGCCGCCTATAACGTCGGCCCCTGCCGGAATCTTGACGAAGACCAGCTGTGCCGCATCTATGAGCGCCGGCCATTGGTGTGCCGTATCTACCCCATGGAAATCAATCCACACATTCCTCTGGTTCCCACGGCCAAGGAGTGCCCGCCGGAATCCTGGGAACAGGGCCCGCAATTGATCCTCGGCGGGCAATTGGTGGATGAGCAACTGGCCGAACTGATCCAGCGCTCGCGCCAGGCCGACCGGGATGACATCCAGGCCAAGCAAGCCATCTGCACCCGGCTGGGCATCCGCACCACGGCGCTCAAGGGCGACGGCTTTACCGCCTACCTGCCGGACATGGACGCCCTGGCCCAGGCCATCGACCAGCTCCAGGCCAGCCCGCTCGTGGCACCGGAACAAGCCTGGCGCTTCCACCTGTCCAGCGAGCAAGTCGCCGCCGAGGTCGCCGCCAGCGGCGCCCAGGTGGTCAGCGATACGCCCCTGGACTACGCCTTCATCCCGCTGCGGGCCGCCTGAGCCCGGCGCCTGGGCAGCAAGGCGCGGCTCAGCCGCGCTTGTGCCAGAACTCCAAGGCCAGTTGGCGCAGGTCCCCTGCCAGGCCGGCCACGTCGCCGGAGTTCACATGGCTGAGCTGGCCGGCATGGACGGTCGCCTCGCAGGCATTGCGAATGCCGATGATGTTGCGGTTGATGTCTTCGCTCACCGCGCTCTGCTCTTCCACGGCCGCGGCGATCTGCAAGCTCATCTCGGTAATCTGGTTGACCCGCTGGCTGATGCCGTCCAGGGCCAGCGCCGCACGCTGGGCCTGCTCGACGCTGCTTTCCACATGCTGGCTGCTGTGCTGCATGGCCTCGACGGCGTTGCGCGCGCCATTTTGCAAAGTGCTGATCATGCGCTGGATCTCGTTGGTGGAATCCTGGGTCCGCTGGGCCAACCCGCGCACCTCGTCGGCCACCACGGCAAAACCACGGCCCTGTTCCCCGGCCCGCGCGGCCTCGATCGCCGCATTCAGGGCCAGCAGGTTGGTCTGCTCGGCGATGCTGCGGATCACCTCCAGCACCCCGGAAATGTCGATGCTGTGGCTTTCCAATTGATGGATGACTTCAGTGGCCCGTTCCAGCTCGTTGGCCAGGCGCAGCACCGCGCTGCGGCTTTCCCCCACTAACAGGTGGCCCTCGCGGGTTTCGCTCTCCGCCTGGTCGGCCGCCACCGAAGCCTGCTGGGCATGGGTGGCCACCTCGGCCACGCTGGCCGCCATCTGGTTGATGGCCGCCGCTACCTGATCGGTTTCCGCCTGCTGTTCCAGGGTGCTGTTGTGGCTGCAATGCAAGTGCTCCACCAGCTCGGACGCATGCCCGGCCAGCCGCTGGGAAGCGTCGCCGATACGCCCCACCACCGCGCCGACCTGGGCCTCGAGCATCTGCAGGGCGAACTCGATACGCCCGAATTCATCCGCCCGCCCGGTATAGATGCCCTGGCTCAAGGGGTTGTCGCCGATCTGCCGGGCCCGTTCGGTCAGGCGTCCCAGTGGCCGCAACTGCCAGCCGACGCCCAACGAGCCCAGGCAGCAACCCAGGGCCACCGCCACGCCCTGGTATATCCATGATTGCGGCAATAG
>NZ_JBJJLO010000037.1:0-51161 GCF_046230915.1 Pseudomonas sp. KCJK8993 | reverse complement strand
CTGGCGTCGATGGCGTGGGACACGTCGAAGCCGAGGCGGGCCAGGGGGGCGGGGGCGGCGTGTACAGACTCTTCGGCGACGTCGTCGAGGCGGGTTGCAGCCAGGCTGGCGATGAACAGCGGGTTCAGCGCGTGCTGGCCGATGTTCTTCACCGCAGCGTCGAGCCATGGCTGGACGCGCATGGCGTCGGCCATTTCCTCGGCCTTGCCCTTGACCGACTGGCGCAGGGCCAGGGCCATGCGGGCGGCGGTCTGGGTCAGGTCCTCGCCGAGGACGAACACCGCGTCGTGGTCTTCCACTTCACGCAGGTTGGGAATCGGCAGCGGGCTGTCCTTGAGCACTTGCATCGCCAGGCGGATGCGCTCCAGTTCGCTGGCTTCGATACCGGAATAGAAGTGCTCGGCGCCGACCAGCTCCAGCAACGCATAGTTGCTTTCCAGGCTGGCGCGTGGCGAGCCGATGCCGACGATGTTGCGTCCGCGCAGCAGGTCGGCGGCCTGGTCCAGGGCCTGGTCCAGGTTCAGCTGGGTGCCGTCGGCCAGGCGTGGCTGGCGAGGACGGTCCTTGCGATTGACGTAGCCATAACCGAAGCGGCCACGGTCGCAGAGGAAGTACTGGTTGACCGAGCCGTTGAAGCGGTTCTCGATGCGTCGCAGTTCACCGTAGCGCTCGCCGGGGCTGATGTTGCAGCCGCTGGAGCAGCCATGGCAGATGCTCGGCGAGAACTGCATGTCCCACTTGCGGTTGTAGCGCTCGGAGTGGGTCTTGTCGGTGAACACACCGGTCGGACAGACCTCGGTGAGGTTGCCGGAGAATTCGCTTTCCAGCACGCCATCTTCGACGCGACCGAAGTACACGTTGTCGTGGGCGCCGTAGACACCCAGGTCGGTGCCGCCAGCGTAGTCCTTGTAGTAGCGCACGCAGCGATAGCAGGCGATGCAGCGGTTCATCTCGTGGGCGATGAACGGGCCGAGCTCCTGGTTCTGGTGGGTACGCTTGGTGAAACGGTAGCGGCGCTCGTTGTGGCCGGTCATTACCGTCATGTCCTGCAAGTGGCAGTGACCGCCTTCCTCGCACACCGGGCAGTCGTGCGGGTGGTTGGTCATCAGCCATTCGACGACGCTGGCGCGAAACGCCTTGGACTCTTCATCGTCGATGGAAATCCAGGTGCCGTCGGAGGCAGGGGTCATGCAGGACATGACGATACGACCGCGGGTGTCGTTCTCGTCGGTGTACTGCTTGACCGCACACTGCCGGCAGGCGCCGACGCTACCGAGCGCCGGGTGCCAGCAGAAATAGGGGATGTCGAGGCCGAGTGACAGACAAGCCTGTAGCAGGTTGTCCGCACCGTTGACTTCGAGCGCTTTGCCGTCTACGTGGATAGTGGCCATGGTTCAAAGTTCTTCGTTGGCCCGCGCGAGCGGGCGTGGCTAATGGAAATCGGTGGACCTGCGGCCCGCACCGAACGAGTCGGGCGGGCCGCGAGGCCGGCGGATGGCACGGACCATCCGCGATTCATCTTGTTATGCGCCGACCACGATCGGCCCGGCCTGGATTGGCTTGGCCAGGTTCGGGCGCAGGGCGTCGCCAGCAGTTGCTGGAGCGACACCGGCCTCGAACTCGGACCGGAAATACTTGATGGCACTGCCCAGAGGCTCGACGGCACCCGGTGCGTGAGCACAGAAGGTACGGCCTGGGCCGAGGAAGTTGACCAGACCCAGCAGGGTCTCGATGTCTTCGGCGCGGCCCTGGCCCTTCTCCAGGGCGCGCAGCATCTTCACGCTCCATGGCAGGCCGTCGCGGCATGGGGTGCACCAGCCGCAGGATTCACGGGCGAAGAACTCTTCCATGTTGCGCAGCAGCGAGACCATGTTGATGCTGTCGTCCACCGCCATGGCCAGGCCCGTACCCATACGGGTGCCGACCTTGGCGATGCCACCGGCGTACATCTGCGCGTCGAGGTGCTCGGGCAGCAGGAAGCCGGTACCGGCACCGCCTGGCTGCCAGCACTTGAGCTTGAAGCCGTCGCGCATGCCACCGGCGTAGTCTTCGAACAGCTCGCGGGCGGTGACGCCGAACGGCAGTTCCCACAGGCCCGGGTTCTTCACCTTGCCGGAGAAGCCCATCAGCTTGGTGCCGTGGTCCTCGCTGCCTTCGCGGGCCAGCGACTTGTACCAGTCGTTGCCGTTGGCGACGATGGCCGGGACGTTGCACAGGGTTTCGACGTTGTTCACGCAAGTCGGCTTGCCCCACACGCCGACGGCGGCAGGGAAGGGCGGCTTGGAGCGAGGGTTGGCGCGGCGGCCTTCCAGGGAGTTGATCAGCGCGGTTTCTTCACCGCAGATGTAGCGACCGGCACCGGTGTGCACGAACAGCTCGAAGTCGAAGCCGCTGCCCAGGATGTTCTTGCCCAACAGGCCCGCGGCCTTGGCTTCCTCGATGGCACGGTTCAGGTGCTTGGCCGCGGTGGTGTACTCGCCACGCAGGAAGATGTAGCCGCGGTAGGCCTTCAGCGCACGGGCGCTGATCAGCATGCCTTCGACCAGCAGATGGGGCTGTTGCTCCATCAGCATGCGGTCCTTCCAGGTGTTGGGTTCCATTTCGTCCGCGTTGCACAGCAGGTAGCGGATGTTCATGGACTCGTCTTTGGGCATCAGGCCCCACTTCACGCCAGTGGGGAAGCCTGCGCCGCCACGGCCCTTGAGGCCGGAGTCCTTGACGGCCTGGACGATATCGTCCTGGGACATCTGCGCCAGTGCCTTGCGGGCAGCGGCGTAGCCGTTCTTGGCCTGGTACTCTTCGAGCCAGACCGGCTCGCCGTCGTCACGCAGGCGCCAGGTCAGCGGGTGGGTTTCGGCCGAACGGGCGATGCGGTTGGCCGGGCCGAAGGAAGTGATGGTCATACGTAACCCTCCAGCAGCTTGGCGACGCCAGCGGGCTGCACGTCGCCAAAGGTGTCGTCGTCGATCATCAGCGCCGGGGCCTTGTCGCAGTTGCCCAGGCAGCACACCGGCAGCAAGGTGAAGCGACCGTCGGCGGTGGTCTGGCCGAGGCCGATGCCCAGTTCGCTCTGGATCTGGCTGACCACCGACTCGTGGCCACCGATGTAGCAGACCATGCTGTCGCACACGCGAATGATGTGGCGACCGACTGGTTGGCGGAAGATCTGACTATAGAAGGTGGCTACGCCCTCGACGTCGCTGGCGGGGATGCCCAGCACTTCGCCGATGGCATAGATAGCGCCGTCCGGCACCCAGCCTCGTTCCTTCTGGACGATCTTCAGGGCTTCGATGGACGCCGCGCGCGGGTCCTCGTAGTGATGCATCTCGTGCTCGATGGCCGAGCGCTCGGTTTCGCTCAGGGCGAAACGGTCTGTCTGGATAAGCGTGCTGTTCATGCTTAGCGGTCCACGTCGGCCATAACGAAGTCGATACTACCCAGGTACGCGATCAAGTCCGCGACCATGCTGCCGCGGATCACCGAAGGGATCTGCTGCAGGTGGGCGAAGCTCGGGGTACGGATCCGGGTGCGGTAGCTCATGGTGCCGCCATCGCTCGTCAGGTAATAGCTGTTGATGCCCTTGGTCGCTTCGATCATCTGGAAGGATTCGTTGGCCGGCATCACCGGACCCCACGAAACCTGCAGGAAGTGCGTGATCAAGGTCTCGATGTGCTGCAGGGTGCGCTCTTTAGGTGGCGGCGTGGTCAGCGGGTGGTCCGCCTTGTACGGGCCTTCCGGCATGTTGCGCAGGCACTGGTCGATGATACGGATACTCTGGCGCATCTCCTCGACGCGGACCATGCAGCGATCGTAGGCATCGCCGTTGTGGCCCAGCGGGACTTCGAACTCGAAGTTCTCGTAACCCGAGTATGGGCGGGCCTTGCGCAGGTCGAAGTCGCAACCGGTGGAGCGCAGGCCGGCACCGGTGGTGCCCCACTCCAGGGCTTCCTTGGTGTTGTAGGCGGCGACACCGATGGTCCGGCCACGCAGGATGCTGTTCTGCAGGGCGGCCTTGGTGTACTCGTCGAGGCGCTTGGGCAGCCAGTCGACGAACTCCTTGACCAGCTTGTCCCAGCCGCGCGGCAGGTCGTGGGCCACACCGCCGATGCGGTACCAGGCCGGGTGCAGGCGGAAGCCGGTGATGGCTTCGATCACCTTGTAGGCGCGCTGGCGGTCGGTGAAGGTGAAGAACACCGGGGTCATCGCGCCCACGTCCTGGATGTAGGTCCCCAGGAACAGCAGGTGGCTGGTGATGCGGAAGAACTCGGCCAGCATGATGCGGATGGTGTCGACCTTCTCCGGCACCTTGATGCCGGCCAGCTTCTCGACCGAGAGCACGTACGGCAGGTTGTTCATCACCCCGCCGAGGTAGTCGATGCGGTCGGTGTAGGGGATGAAGCTGTGCCAGGACTGGCGCTCGGCCATCTTCTCGGCGCCCCGGTGGTGGTAGCCGATGTCCGGCACGCAGTCGACGATCTCTTCGCCGTCCAGTTGCAGGATGATGCGGAAGGCACCGTGGGCGGAAGGGTGGTTCGGGCCCAGGTTGAGGAACATGTAGTCCTCGTTGGCCCCGGAGCGCTTCATGCCCCAGTCTTCAGGGCGGAAGCGGGCGGCTTCTTCTTCGAGCTGCTGCTTGGCCAGGTTCAGGCTGAACGGATCGAATTCGGTGGCACGGGCCGGGAAGTCCTTGCGCAACGGGTGACCTTCCCAGGTCGGCGGCATCATGATCCGCGAGAGGTGAGGGTGGCCGGCGAAATCGATGCCGAACATGTCCCAGACTTCGCGCTCGTACCAGTTGGCGTTGGGCCAGATACTGGTCACGGATGGCAGGTTCAGGTCGCCCTCGGACAGGGCCACCTTGATCATCACGTCGCTGTTTCGCTCGATCGACAGCAGGTGGTAGAACACGCTGAAGTCGGCACCTGGCAGGCCCTGGCGCTTGGTGCGCAGGCGCTCGTCCACGCCGTGCAGGTCATAGAGCATGACGTACGGCTTGGGCAGGTTGCGCAGGAAGGTCAGGACTTCGACGAGCTTGGAGCGCTCGACCCACAGCACCGGCATGCCGGTGCGGGTGGCCTGGGCGGTGAACGCCTCGGGGCCAAAACGGTTGTTGAGTTCGACGACCACATCCTGGTCGTCAGCCTTATAAGGCGGGATGTACAGAGCACTGCCTGTAGTCATGGTTTTTTATCGCTTTCGGTCAACGTAAAGAGTGAAGCCAGTGTCGTTTCTTGGTTAAGAACAGATCTGGATCAGACTTCGTCAGGGCTGCGCAGGTTGGTGACCTGAATACGCTGTTCGCGGCGCTGTTCCTTCTGCGACGGCATTTCAGCGCGATACACGCCTTGGTCGCCGACGACCCAGGAAAGTGGGCGACGCTCCTGGCCAATGGATTCTTGCAAGAGCATCAGGCCCTGCAGGAATGCCTCGGGACGGGGCGGGCAGCCAGGTACGTAGACGTCCACGGGCAGGAACTTGTCCACCCCCTGAACTACGGAGTAGATGTCGTACATGCCACCGGAGTTGGCGCACGAACCCATGGAGATGACCCACTTGGGCTCGAGCATTTGCTCGTAGAGACGCTGGATGATCGGTGCCATCTTGATGAAGCAGGTACCGGCAATGACCATGAAATCCGCCTGGCGTGGCGATGCCCGGATAACCTCGGCGCCAAAGCGCGCGATGTCATGGGGCGCCGTGAAGGCGGTGGTCATTTCCACGTAGCAGCAGGAGAGACCGAAGTTGTACGGCCACAGGGAGTTCTTGCGCCCCCAGTTGACCGCGCCACTCAGCACGTCTTCCAGCTTGCCCATGAAGATGTTTTTGTGGACCTGATCCTCTAACGGATCGGCGACGGTTTCCCGCTGGCCGATTGGATACTGGTCGTTAGGAGCATCGGGGTCGATCCTGGTGAGATTGTATTGCATTGCCAAAGCCTCATTGTTTTAGCTTCGCCTGCCGCTTACGACGACCTTCCGGAGCCCAATCAAGAGCCCCCACTCGCCAAAGGTAGACAAGACCTGCCAACAGAATTGCTATGAAAACGAGAGCTTCGGCGAATCCGGTCCAGCCGCTTTCGCGGACGGACACAGACCAGGCAAAGAGAAATAGGGCTTCGATATCGAAGATCACGAAGAGCATCGCGACCAGATAGAATTTGGCTGAGAGCCGCAAGCGGGCGCCACCTGTAGGTAGCATGCCGGACTCGAACGGTTCGTTTTTACTGCGGCCCCAGGCTTTTGACCCGAGGAGGCTGGAGAGGCCGAGCATGAAGGCGCATAGGCCGACAACACCCAGAAGGAAAATGGCAAAGCCCCAGTTGTGGGCCATGAGTCCTGTCGCTTCGGGCATGCTGGTAATCCTTAACAGAGAGCAAGAGTCTCTGAGCTTGATAAAGAAACAAAGCAGTGACGATATGTCGCAGTGCAATCAATCGCGCTGATTTTATGGCTAAACACCGGGCAAGTAAAATTTCTGAAGCGAAATTGTTTATCGCAATAAGGACATAGCTCACCTCGGTAGCGCCGCAGGCCGCGGCCTGTGGGCATTAGCGGGAGTTTCGTTAATTATCTTTTGTTGTGGCTGTAACGAAAGTCGCAATATCTAAATGATAATCAATATTGTTTGGGAGCTGATTTAAACTGCTTTCCTCGACAGGGTGGGAAAGTTGCTTGTTATATCCCTGTTACTACAAGTAGCAGGACCGTACCTTTTAGCCTGTTTCGCTGCTGTGAATGCCGCCCTGGGTCAATGTTTTGCCAGTTTTTGTACGTTAGTTGCGTTGTGATGGGGGAGCGAAGGCAAGGAGGATGACGGCCGTATCGTCCTGGTTACTTCAGGATGGGCAAAAAAACGCCCCGAACCAGTCGGGGCGTCAGATTTACAGCAGTGCAGTCGTTCTTACCGGGCCTGCATTGGCCGCTCGATCAGGGCGTGATGCCTGGATCAGTGGAACTGTTCTTCTTCGGTGGAGCCGGTCAGGGCGGTTACCGAGGACTTGCCGCCCTGGATCACGGTGGTCATGTCGTCGAAGTAGCCGGTGCCCACTTCCTGCTGGTGCGCCACGAAGGTGTAGCCTTTGGAGGCGTCGGCGAATTCCTGCTCTTGCAGCTTCACGTAGGCAGTCATGTCGTTGCGGGCGTAGTCGTGCGCCAGGTTGAACATGCCGTGCCACATGTTGTGGATGCCGGCCAGGGTGATGAACTGGTGCTTGTAGCCCATTGCCGACAGCTCGCGCTGGAACTTGGCGATGGTGGCGTCGTCCAGGTTCTTCTTCCAGTTGAACGAAGGCGAGCAGTTGTAGGACAGGATCTGGTCCGGGTACTCCTTCTTGATCGCTTCGGCGAAACGACGGGCTTCGTCCAGGTCCGGCTTGGCGGTTTCACACCAGATCAGGTCGGCGTAAGGCGCGTAGGCCAGGCCGCGGGCGATGGCCTGGTCGAGGCCGGCGCGGACCTTGTAGAAGCCTTCCGGGGTGCGCTCGCCAACCACGAACGGTTGGTCGTACGGGTCGCAGTCGCTGGTCAGCAGGTCGGCGGCGTTGGCGTCGGTACGGGCCAGGATGATGGTCGGTACGCCGGCAACGTCGGCCGCCAGGCGAGCAGCGGTCAGCTTCTGCACCGCTTCCTGGGTCGGAACCAGTACCTTGCCGCCCATGTGGCCGCACTTCTTCACGGAGGCCAGCTGGTCTTCGAAGTGAACGCCGGCGGCGCCTGCCTCGATCATGTTCTTCATCAGTTCATAGGCGTTCAGTACGCCGCCGAAACCGGCTTCGGCGTCAGCCACGATCGGTGCGAAGTAGTCGACGTAGCCTTCGTCACCTGGGTTCTTGCCGGCTTTCCACTGGATCTGGTCGGCACGACGGAACGAGTTGTTGATGCGCTTGACCACGGTTGGAACCGAATCCACCGGGTACAGCGACTGGTCTGGGTACATGGACTCGGCCGAGTTGTTGTCGGCAGCCACTTGCCAGCCGGACAGGTAGATGGCCTGGATGCCAGCCTTGACCTGTTGCACGGCCTGGCCGCCGGTCAGGGCGCCCATGCAGTTGACGAAATCTTTTTCAGGGCGGAAGGATGGGTGGGCGCCCTTGGTCACCAGGTTCCACAGTTTTTCCGCGCCCATGCGGGCCAGGGTGTGCTCTGGCTGGACGGAACCACGCAGGCGAACGACATCGGCGGCGGTGTAGGTACGGGTCACGCCTTTCCAGCGCGGGTTTTCGGCCCAGTCTTTTTCGAGGGCTGCAATTTGCTGTTCGCGTGTCAGTGCCATGGAGATAAACCTCGTCGCATAGGTCTTGGTGGAAAATTCCTGCTCCGCCGATTACGCAGGTCCTGAAAAAGTGCGTAGAAGGCTGTTCGCTGACCAGGGGCTGGGTGCTCAAGTCGGTCTGGCGCGATGGCGACGGGTGAACGATGGGCTCGAGGGGAAGTGAGCAGGTGGAGGCCAGCTGCAGGGCGCATCCGGGCGTCGTGGGCCTTCATGCGATCCTTCAGTGTGTTGCCGATCTACCTAATTACGCTTCCGTCCCTCGGGACAACTTCGTTCCAGTCGCAATCTCGTCAAACGCGCCTTGTGGGCGGTACAGACACGAATCGGCTCAGGTGGGTGGGTTAGAGCGGCGATCCGAAGGCCCTTGCCAGGGCCCCTGATTAGCGGGAGCGAGGCCATCATGCCCGCGGTTTTTTGGCTCGTCAAATGTTTTGTAGTGCTTTTTTTAAGGCACTACATCTTTGGTCTAATACGACTAATCAGTCAGTTTTCGGTGCCTTGGTCCAAGGCGTCGACCTTGACCCGCAAGGTCATGTCATCCCGCCCCTGGGTCGAGTAGCTGCGGCCCAGGCCCTGCTTGTCGGCCTGGGTCTGGCGGTTGACGCCGGCCAGGGTGATCCACTCGCCCAGCCGTCCGCTGACCGTTGTGTCGGTACTTTGCACGTTCACTACATCAGGACGTTCCTGGCTCATGCGGTCACGGTTGGTGCTGATGCTCAGGTGCACGGTCTCGCCGGTGACGCTGGCCGTCACGTAGAAGCCTTGGGTGACGTTGCGGTACTGGGTCTGGTTCAGCAGGCGGCCGTAGGAGTCGGTCTGGGTGCTGGTCAGGGGTACGCTCTGGCCGACCTGGATCAGCGCTGGCACGCCTTCGCTGGCCTGGACCTGCTGGATGCCGCCGTCACGGCTTTCGGTGCTGCGGTTGATGATGCGAGCCTGTGGCGCACCGTTGACCGTGTAGCCCTGGTTGCCCTGGAAGTTGTTCTCGTTGGTGTCGACGGTGATCAACAGGCGCCTGGCCGGGGTGTCGAGCTGGGCGATGAAGGCGCGTAGCTCGGCGATACGGCCCGGCTCGGCATTGACGATCAACTGGTTGCCATAGGCGCTGACCTTGCCGTCCTTGCCGATGAAGTTCTGTGCCAGCGGCAGCAGGTCGGCGCTGGTGCGGTTGTTCAGGGGCACGATTTCGGTAGCGGCAATGACCGAGCAGCTGAAGGTCAGCAGCAGTGTCGTGAGCAGGGTGCGTAGGGACATATCCGTTATCTCCGCGAATAGCTGGCGTAAGGCCTTGAGTTTGACACTTTGTCGGCCCAGGGTGGGGCAAGTTGAATCCCGGACGGCAAAACGCCCCGCCATCCTGGTCCCGGCCTCGAGGCGCAGGGGATGGCGGGGCGTCTTATACGCGCTTGGGCGAGTGGGCTGTCAGGCGCCACGCACCATGTCGACGTGGGGGATGCCCGCTTCGAGGAATTCCTCGCTGACGATGGAGAAGCCCAGGCGCTCGTAGAACGGCGTCGCCTGGACCTGGGCGCTGAGCATCTGCTGCTTCAGGCCGCGTTTCTCGGCTTCATCGATAACGGCACGCATCAAGGCGTCGCCGACTTTCAGGCCGCGCCAGTCCTTGAGTACCGAGACTCGGCCGACGTGGCCGTCGGGCAGCAGGCGCGCGGTGCCGATGGCGAAGTCGCCCTCGAAAGCCAGGAAGTGCACGGCGCCGTTGTCGTCCGAATCCCACTCCAGTTCGGGTGGAACCGATTGTTCGGCAATGAATACCGCTTCACGAATGCGCCGGATCTCGGCGTTATCCTTTTGCCAGTCTGCGACACGTACGTGAATCTTATTCATCGGCAAATCCCAGGCTCCCTTGCTTGACCAGTTCGCACAGCAGGCCGCGTCCGTCGTCATCCGCCAGCCAGGGGCCGAGGTTGTCGATGTGCAGCGCATCGGCGGCGCAAATCATTTTCAACAGCTCGCGCAGTTTACCGGGAAGCAACCGGCTTTGGCCGCTGGCAAACAGTAACAAGTCTTCGTCCACCTCGGACCAGGCCAGGCGTGCGCTCGGGTTGCGAATCAACACCGCGCCCTGTTCCAGGCTGTCCAGCAGTTCGTCTTCTTCCATCGCTTCCGGGCCTGTCACCAGCTCCGGATAGCGTGGCTCGGTCATGAACTGGCCGAACCAGGTCAGCAGCAGGCGTTCGTCGCCCATGTGTTCAGCCAGCAGGCCCTTGAGGCGGTCGAGGGCGTCGTGCTGGATCTGGTGCGGATCGATGGCCGGTTGTGCGTCGGCGTCGGTATAGCGCTCTTCGTCCGGCAGGAACTGGCTGAGGAAGTCGGTGAAGTGGGTCAGCACTTCGGCGGCGCTCGGTGCGCGGAAACCTACCGAGTAGGTCATGCAATCGTTGACCGCGACGCCGTAGTGGGCCAGGCGTGGCGGCAGGTACAGCATGTCGCCGGGTTCCAGGACCCAGCTTTCGGTTTCTTCGAATTCGGCGAGGATGCGCAGGTCAGCGTGCTGCAGCAACGGGCTGTCGGCGTCGCACATCTGGCCGATCTTCCAGTTGCGCTTGCCGTGGCCCTGCAGCAGGAACACGTCGTAGTTGTCGAAGTGCGGGCCGACGTTACCGCCAGGGGCGGCGAAGCTGATCATCACGTCGTCGATACGCCAGCTGGGCAGGAAGCGGAAATGCTCCAGCAGCTCGGCGACTTCCGGCACGAACTGATCCACCGCTTGCACCAGCAGGGTCCAGTCGCGCTCGGGCAGCTTGCTGAACTCGTCCTCGGCGAAGGGGCCGCGACGCAGTTCCCAGGGGCGCTCGCCGTTTTCGATCACCAGGCGCGACTCGACTTCTTCTTCCAGGGCCAGGCCGGCCAGTTCGTCGGCATCGATCGGGCTTTGGAAGTCAGGCATGGCCTGGCGCACCAGCAGCGGTTTCTTCTGCCAGTAGTCGCGCAGGAATTCCCGCGCGGTAAGGCCGCCCAGAAGTTGCAGGGGAGTATCAGAATTCATGTGTAACCTATTGAAAAAATGTATTTTTCTAGCAGGAATAAAAACGCCCGGCGCGGCCGGGCGTCAGAAGGTCAGGCCGCGCGTCAGATGCGTTTTGCCTGGGCCGCGGCGTTGCCGATGTAGCTGGCCGGGGTGAGCTGCTTCAGCTCGGCCTTGGCGGCCGCTGGCATGTCCAGCCCGTCGATGAAGGTCTGCAGCGCTTCTGGGCTGATGCCCTTGCCGCGCGTCAGTTCCTTGAGTTTTTCGTACGGGTTTTCGATGTTGTAGCGACGCATCACGGTCTGGATCGGCTCGGCCAGTACTTCCCAGCAGGCGTCCAGGTCGTCGGCGATCTTCTGGGCATTGAGCTCCAGCTTGCCAATGCCCTTGAGGCTGGCTTCGTAGGCGATCACGCTATGGGCGAAGCCGACGCCCAGGTTGCGCAGCACGGTGGAGTCGGTCAGGTCGCGCTGCCAGCGGGAAATCGGCAGTTTGCTGGCCAGGTGCTGGAACAATGCGTTGGCGATGCCCAGATTGCCTTCGGAGTTCTCGAAGTCGATCGGGTTGACCTTGTGCGGCATGGTCGAGGAGCCGATTTCGCCGGCGATGGTCTTCTGCTTGAAGTAGCCCAGGGAAATGTAGCCCCAGATATCCCGGTCGAAGTCGATCAGGATGGTGTTGAAGCGGGCGATGGCGTCGAACAGCTCGGCGATGTAGTCATGCGGCTCGATCTGCGTGGTGTAGGGGTTGAAGGCCAGGCCCAGCTCATCTTCGATGAAGGCGCGGGCGTTGGCTTCCCAGTCGATGTCCGAGTAGGCCGACAGGTGGGCGTTGTAGTTGCCCACGGCGCCGTTGATCTTGCCCAGCAGCGGTACGGCGGCAACCTGGGCGATCTGGCGCTCCAGGCGGTACACGACGTTGGCCAGTTCCTTGCCCAGGGTGGTCGGAGAGGCTGGCTGGCCGTGGGTGCGCGAGAGCATCGGCACGTCGGCGAAGCGGTGGGCCAGTTCGCGGATCGACTCGGCGATCTGGCGCATCAGTGGCAGCAGCACGCTGTCGCGGCCTTCGCGCAGCATCAGGGCGTGGGACAGGTTGTTGATGTCCTCGCTGGTGCAGGCGAAGTGGATGAATTCGCTGACCTTGGCCAGCTCAGGGAGCTTGGCGGCCTGCTCCTTGAGCAGGTATTCGATGGCCTTGACGTCGTGGTTGGTGGTGCGCTCGATTTCCTTGACGCGCTCGGCGTGCTCGAGGGCGAAGTCGTCGGCCAGGCGGTTGAGCAGGGCGTTGGCGTCGGCGGAGAAGGCCGGCACTTCAGCGATTTGCGGGTGGGCGGCCAGGCGCTGGAGCCAGCGCACCTCGACCAGGGCGCGGAAACGGATCAGGCCGTATTCGCTGAAAATAGGCCGCAGGGCCTGGGTTTTGCCGGCGTAGCGGCCGTCAACAGGGGAAACCGCAGTGAGCGAAGAGAGCTGCATGGGGTGTTCTCGGACAGTCGGGCAACGAAATGGGGCGCGTATCATACATGAAAATATCCGCCGGTCCGTTGCCAACTGACCAGCGTCTTACGCGCAGCTCTTGAAAAAAGCGCTTGGGCGAGCGCAGCTCAGTGGCTGCGCATCAGGGGATAGAGTTCTTTGAGCAGTTTGCGCCGGCTCAGTACCAACTGCCAGCGATGGCCGCCCAGTTGTCGCCACAGGCGTGCCGAGCGGATGCCGGCCAGGAGCAGGGCACGGATCTTCGAGGCGTTGCTCGGCTGCTGCAGGTTGCGCATGTCGCCATGGACCTGGATGCGCTGGCGCAGGGTGCTCAGGGTGTCCTGATACAGCCCGCCGCAAGCGGCGATCACGTTTTCATGGGCCGGGCCGAAGTGCTCCACCTGGGACTGGATCTGCGGCAGGCGCTTGCCGATGGTATCGAGCATGTCGCCACGCTTGGCCAGCTGGCGTTCCAGGCCGAGCATCGACAGGGCGTAGCGCAACGGCTCGCGTTGCAGCGAGCTGGGGTCGCGCTCCAGGGCACCGATCAGGGCTCGATAGCCTTCACGCAGGTTGATGTCGTCGCCGCCATAGACTTCCAGGGTGTCCTTGGGGTCGCGGATCAGCAGGCTGCCGAGCATGCAGCTCAGTGCCGCTTCGCTGACTTGGCCGGTCTTGGCGATCCGATCCACCAGTACCGCGGCGAGGAACACCCCGCCCAGTGCCGTCAATTGCTCCTGGATCGGGCTCATGGGCGCTGGTCCTTGCTGGTCCAGGGCTCGGCGACTTCGATGACGCCGCCGCCGAGGCAGATTTCACCGTCATAGAACACCACGGACTGGCCGGGGGTCACGGCGCGTTGCGGATCGTCGAAGGTCGCGCGGTAGCCGTTGGCGGTCTCTTCCAGGGTGCAGAGCTGGTCGCCCTGGCGGTAGCGCACCTTGGCGGTCAGGCGCCGAGGCTGGCTGAGATCGACGGGGTTGACCCAATAGATCTCCGAGGCCAGCAGGGCGCGGGAGAACAGCCAGGGGTGGTCATTGCCCTGGCCGACGATCAGCTCGTTGTGCTCCAGGTCCTTGGCCAGCACGTACCACGGCTCGTCGCCGGCGTCCTTCAGGCCGCCGATGCCCAGGCCCTGGCGCTGGCCGATGGTGTGGTACATCAGGCCGTGATGGCGGCCGATGACTCCGCCCTCGGTGGTCCTGATCTCGCCGGGCTGGGCCGGCAGGTACTGCTTGAGGAAGTCGCTGAAGCGTCGTTCACCGATGAAGCAGATGCCGGTGGAGTCCTTTTTCTTGGCGGTGGCCAGGTCATGTTTCTCGGCAATGGCGCGTACTTCGGGTTTTTCCAGTTCGCCCACCGGGAACAGGGTCTTGGCGATCTGCTCGCCGCCCACTGCATGCAGGAAGTAGCTCTGGTCCTTGTTCGGGTCCAGGCCCTTGAGCAATTCGGTGCGGCCGTCGATATCACGGCGACGCACATAGTGGCCGGTGGCGATCAGGTCGGCGCCGAGCATCATGGCGTAGTCCAGGAACGCCTTGAACTTGATTTCCCGGTTGCACAGGATGTCCGGGTTCGGCGTGCGGCCAGCCTTGTACTCCTCCAGGAAGTGCTCGAACACGTTGTCCCAGTACTCGGCGGCGAAGTTGGCGGTGTGCAGCTTGATGCCCAGTTTGTCGCAGACGGCCTGGGCATCGGCCAGGTCGTCCATGGCGGTGCAGTATTCGGTTCCGTCGTCTTCCTCCCAGTTCTTCATGAACAGGCCTTCCACCTGGTAGCCCTGCTCCATCAGCAGGAGGGCGGAAACGGAAGAATCCACGCCGCCGGACATGCCGACAATGACGCGCTTCTTTTGGGTGTCAGAAGGGGCTGGCTCACGCATAGGAATTCAACGGGTGTCTGGAAAAAGGACGGGATTCTAACAGGCTGACGCCCGCAAGGGGGAAACTGCAATCAAAGCGACGGACGGATCAGTGCCAGGCTGTGGGGGTGGCCAGCCAGGTAATCGTCCAGGCACTGCAGGACCAGCTCGCTGCGCCACTGGGGGCGCTGCTCCAGCAATTGCTCGCGGGTCAGCCAGCATGGGCCGATGATGCCGTGGTCCAGTCGGTAGTCGGGATGGTGGCGCAGCGGCCTGGCGGCGAAGCACACGCGCTGGTAGGTCACGCCGTTGCTGGGGGCGGTGTAGAGGTAGATGCCCACTACGCCGGTCAATTCCACGTCCCAGCCGGTTTCCTCGAGGGTTTCGCGCACGGCTGCCTGCAGCAGGCTCTCATTGGCGTCCAGGTGTCCGGCGGGCTGGTTGAGGACGGCCTGTTCGCCCTGGAACTCCTCGACGAACAGGAAGCGTCCCTGGTCCTCGACGATGGTGGCGACGGTGATGTGAGGTTGCCATTCCATAGGTAGGGCTCTGTCTTGAGTGGGGCGATCATCATAAAACGAACGCTGACCCCTGTAGGAGCGAAGCTTGCTCGCGATGAAGGCAGCGCGTTTCGGCTGAGTCGCCGCGGCGCTTCTGTCGCGAGCAAGCTTTGCTCCTGCGGTGGAGGTGTGGTCCAGAAAGCACAAACCCCGGCACGGGGCCGGGGTTTGCGTTGCAGCGGTATGGCTTAAGCCAGCGCAGCGATAGCCGCGTTGAGGGTGGCGCTGGGGCGCATGGCCTTGCTCACCAGCTCAGGGTTGGCTGCGTAGTAGCCGCCGATGTCCACTGGCTTGCCTTGTACGCCGTTGAGCTCGGCGACGATGGTCGCTTCGTTCTCGGTCAGGGCCTTGGCCAGGGGAGCGAACTGCGCTTGCAGTGCTGCGTCCTCGGCCTGGGCTGCCAGGGCCTGGGCCCAGTACAGCGCCAGGTAGAAGTGGCTGCCGCGGTTGTCGATGTTGCCGACTTTGCGCGATGGCGACTTGTTGTTGTCCAGGAACTGGCCGGTGGCCTGGTCCAGGGTCTTGGCCAGGACCAGGGCCTTGGCGTTGTCGTAGGTGTTGCCCAGGTGTTCCAGGGAGGCGGCCAGGGCCAGGAACTCACCCAGGGAGTCCCAGCGCAGGAAGTTCTCTTCCAGCAGCTGTTGCACGTGCTTCGGAGCGGAACCGCCGGCACCGGTCTCGAACAGGCCGCCACCGTTCATCAGCGGCACGATCGACAGCATCTTGGCGCTGGTGCCCAGTTCCATGATCGGGAACAGGTCGGTCAGGTAGTCACGCAGTACGTTACCGGTCACCGAGATGGTGTCCTTGCCGTCGCGGGTGCGGGCCAGGGTGAATTTCATGGCTTCGACCGGCGACATGATGCGGATGTCCAGGTCGCTGGTGTCGTGGTCCTTCAGGTAGGTCTGGACCTTCTCGATCATCACGCCGTCGTGGGCGCGCATCGGGTCGAGCCAGAAGATCGCCGGGGTGCTGCTGGCACGGGCGCGGTTGACGGCCAGCTTGACCCAGTCCTGGATCGGCGCGTCCTTGGTCTGGCACATGCGGAAGATATCGCCGGCCTCGACTGTCTGTTCCAGCAGCAGGTTGCCCTTGCTGTCGGTAACGCGTACCACGCCGTCGGCCTTGATCTGGAAGGTCTTGTCGTGGGAGCCGTACTCTTCGGCTTTTTTCGCCATCAGGCCAACGTTCGGCACGCTGCCCATGGTGGTCGGATCGAAGGCGCCATTGGCTTTGCAGTCTTCAATCACGGCCTGGTAGATGGTGGCGTAGCAACGATCCGGAATCACCGCCTTGGTGTCGTGCAACTGGCCGTCGGTGCCCCACATCTTGCCGGAGTCACGGATCATGGCCGGCATCGAGGCATCGACGATCACGTCGCTCGGCACGTGCAGGTTGGTGATGCCCTTGTCGGAGTTGACCATGGCCAGGGCAGGGCGAGCGGCGTAGACGGCCTGAATGTCAGCTTCGATCGCAGCTTGCTGCTCGGCTGGCAGGGCCTTGATGCGGGCGTACAGGTCTCCGATGCCGTTGTTCAGGTTGAAGCCGATTTCCTGCAGCACTTGGGCGTGCTTGGCCAGGGCGTCCTGGTAGAACTCGGCAACGATCTGGCCGAACATGATCGGGTCGGAGACCTTCATCATGGTGGCTTTCAGGTGGACCGACAGCAGTACGCCCTTTGCCTTGGCGTCTTCGATTTCGGCGGCGATGAAAGCGCGCAGGGCCTTCTTGCTCATTACGGCGCAGTCGAGGATCTCACCGGCTTGTACGCTGGTCTTTTCCTTCAGGACGGTGGCGGTGCCGTCCTGGGCGATCAACTCGATCTTGACGTTGTCTGCGGCTTCGATCAGCGCGGCCTTCTCGCTGCCGTAGAAGTCGCCGTTGCTCATGTGGGCTACATGGGACTTGGAGTCCGGGGCCCAGGTACCCATCTTGTGCGGGTGCTTGCGCGCGTAGTTCTTGACCGACAGCGGGGCGCGGCGGTCGGAGTTGCCTTCACGCAGGACCGGGTTCACGGCGCTGCCCTTGACCTTGTCGTAACGGGCCTTGGCGTCTTTCTCGGCGTCGGTGGTGGCGTTTTCCGGGTAGTCCGGCAGGGCGTAGCCCTGGGCTTGCAGTTCCTTGATCGCGGCCTGCAGCTGCGGTACCGAGGCGCTGATGTTCGGCAGCTTGATGATGTTGGCTTGCGGGGTGACCGCCAGCTCGCCCAGTTCGGCGAGGTGATCCGGCACGGCTTTGCTGCCCAACTGCTCGGGGAAGCTGGCGAGGATGCGCCCGGCCAGGGAAATGTCGCGGGTTTCCACGGCGATATCAGCCGAAGCGGTGAAGGCTTCTACGATAGGCAGCAGGGAATAGGTGGCGAGGGCGGGGGCTTCGTCGGTGAAGGTGTAGATGATCTTCGAGCGGGTGGGCATATTCGGATTAACTCTCTTCTTTGCTAAAGCGTGCGCAGAAACTCGAGGTGCGCCGGGTAAAGCGCTTTCGTTCAAAGGTCATCCATGAGCCGAATGTCGAGGTTTCTTCGCGGTGATGTTGGGTGCATCAGTCGAGCGTCAAGCGGGTGGGTTGCGGTAACAACCCGGCTTCGTGCGGCCAGTCTCGGCTAGTCTTTTTCCGGTTGCAGAGCGTTCGGCCGTCGTGACTCTGTGGTCAGCGGCGGCATTATACATAGGTGGCTAGCAAAACGCCGGTGCTTCATATGTGTGGGCGCTCGTCCATTGGTCTAAAGGTCGCAGGCAAGGTGACGGCGTAGAGTCGTCGCCAGTGCTTGAATTTGGCGCTTTTCCCTTTTCGTTCAGGCTTGTAGGCCGCGAATTGCAACGCTTTCACGGCATCCGGGTGGAACATGAGGTTCCCGTCCAGATACAACTGGGTTACGCTCGAATGCAGCCAGATGTTCAATCCACACAACGGAGTTCAGCATGGGATACAAGAAGATTCAGGTTCCAGCAGTCGGCGACAAAATCACCGTCAATGCAGACCATTCTCTCAATGTTCCTAACAACCCGATTATCCCTTTCATCGAAGGCGACGGTATTGGTGTCGATATCAGCCCGGTCATGATCAAGGTTGTCGATGCTGCAGTGAAAAAAGCCTACGGCGGCGAACGCAAGATTTCCTGGATGGAAGTGTATGCCGGGGAAAAAGCGACTCAAGTGTACGACCAGGACACCTGGCTTCCCCAGGAAACCCTGGACGCGGTGAAGGACTACGTGGTTTCCATCAAGGGCCCGCTGACCACTCCGGTCGGTGGCGGCATCCGCTCCCTGAACGTGGCGCTGCGCCAGCAGCTGGACCTGTATGTGTGCCTGCGTCCGGTGCGCTGGTTCGAAGGCGTGCCCAGCCCGGTGAAGAAGCCTGGCGATGTGGACATGACCATCTTCCGCGAGAACTCCGAGGACATCTATGCCGGTATCGAGTGGAAAGCCGGTTCGGCCGAGGCCACCAAGGTGATCAAGTTCCTTAAAGAGGAAATGGGCGTCACCAAGATCCGTTTCGACGAAAACTGCGGCATCGGCGTCAAGCCGGTTTCCCTGCAGGGCACCAAGCGCCTGGCGCGCAAGGCGCTGCAATACGTGGTGGACAACGATCGTGATTCGCTGACCATCGTGCACAAGGGCAACATCATGAAGTTCACCGAAGGTGCCTTCAAGGAGTGGGCCTATGAAGTGGCGGCCGAGGAGTTCGGCGCGACCCTGCTGGACGGTGGTCCGTGGATGCAGTTCAAGAATCCCAAGACCGGCAAGAACGTCATCGTCAAGGATGCCATCGCCGATGCCATGCTCCAGCAGATCCTGCTGCGTCCGGCCGAGTATGACGTAATTGCTACCCTCAACCTCAACGGTGACTACCTGTCCGACGCCCTGGCGGCCGAAGTAGGCGGCATCGGTATCGCTCCAGGCGCCAACCTGTCCGACACCGTGGCCATGTTCGAAGCGACCCACGGTACCGCGCCCAAGTATGCCGGCAAGGACCAGGTCAACCCGGGCTCGCTGATCCTCTCCGCCGAGATGATGCTGCGCCACATGGGCTGGACCGAAGCGGCGGACCTGATCATCAAGGGCACCAACGGCGCGATCTCGGCCAAGACGGTGACCTATGACTTCGAACGCCTGATGGACGGTGCGACCCTGCTGTCTTCCTCGGCCTTCGGTGATGCGCTGATCTCGCACATGTAAGCCACGCGGCGAGCAAAACGAACCGGCCGATTCAATCCTTTGAATCGGCCGGTTTTTTATGACTGGATGTTGGGTAAATCAGCTCAAGGCGCTTTCAGGCTGGGCCTCGGCGGCAAGGATTTCTCCGGGCGCCTTCAAGGAGCTTATCTTGACCGCATGCAGCCCCTTGGGTCCTTGGATGATCTCGAAGCTCACGGCCTGTCCGGCTTTCAAGGTCTTGTAGCCATCCATTTCGATGGCCGAGTAGTGGGCGAAGAGATCGTCGCTCTTGCCCTCCTCATTAATAAAGCCGTAACCCTTGGCATTGTTGAACCACTTGACCTTACCGCTAGCCATACTCATATCCCTCTGCAACAGACTCCATCACTGGAGTATCATCCAGTTCATCCACCGCCAAACTTGGTAAAAAGGTTGACGCCGTGGACGTTTATTACCCAATGTGGGCCCTATTGGTTGTAACACCGTTTTGCCGATAGTCAAGGTGACCCGGCGGTCGGAGTTGAATTCCCCCCAGGGCGCCCCCACCACTGTATTCGCACAACTGACGAACCTTCTTTCCATGCATGCAATCAGCCAGATTCGACTAACATTCAATCAGGATCGCCCGGACTTGCACGACGACGATTCCGCTGGCTTGGCGGTACAGGAGGCCAAGCCTGCGCTTCAGGCGCCGCCGATGTACAAGGTGGTTTTGTTCAACGATGACTACACCCCGATGGATTTCGTCGTCGAAGTGCTCGAGATGTTTTTTAACCTGAATCGCGAGCTGGCGACCAAGGTCATGCTGGCCGTCCATACCGAAGGGCGGGCAGTGTGTGGATTGTTTACCCGCGACATCGCCGAGACCAAGGCCATGCAGGTCAACCAGTACGCCAGGGAAAGCCAGCATCCGCTACTCTGTGAAATCGAGAAGGACGGTTAACGCCGACCACTTGGGTATGAGGTGAAGCTATGTTAAACCGTGAGCTCGAAGTCACCCTCAATCTCGCCTTCAAGGAGGCTCGTTCGAAGCGTCATGAGTTCATGACCGTCGAACATCTCCTGTTGGCTCTATTGGATAATGAGGCCGCTGCCACTGTTCTCCGTGCCTGCGGAGCGAACCTCGACAAGCTCAAGCATGACCTGCAGGAGTTCATCGACTCCACTACGCCATTGATTCCTGTGCACGATGAAGATCGCGAGACTCAGCCAACCCTGGGTTTCCAGCGGGTGCTGCAGCGCGCGGTATTTCATGTGCAGAGTTCGGGCAAGCGTGAAGTGACCGGTGCCAACGTACTGGTAGCGATCTTCAGCGAGCAGGAGAGCCAGGCAGTGTTCCTGCTCAAGCAGCAGAGCGTTGCCCGCATCGACGTGGTCAACTATATCGCCCATGGCATCTCCAAAGTGCCAGGGCATGGCGATCATTCCGAGGGTGAGCAGGAAATGCAGGACGAGGAGGGTGGTGAGTCGTCTTCTTCGGGCAATCCTCTGGATGCCTATGCCAGCAATCTCAACGAACTGGCCCGCCAGGGGCGTATCGATCCATTGGTCGGGCGTGAGCACGAGGTCGAGCGCGTGGCGCAGATCCTGGCTCGCCGGCGCAAGAACAATCCGTTGTTGGTGGGCGAGGCAGGCGTGGGCAAGACCGCGATTGCCGAAGGCCTGGCCAAGCGTATCGTCGACAACCAGGTACCTGATCTGCTGATCAACAGCGTGGTGTATTCCCTGGATCTCGGTGCCTTGCTGGCCGGTACCAAGTACCGCGGCGACTTCGAGAAGCGCTTCAAGGCGCTTTTGGGTGAGCTGAAGAAGCGTCCGCAGGCGATCCTGTTCATCGACGAGATCCATACCATCATCGGTGCCGGTGCGGCGTCCGGTGGGGTGATGGATGCCTCCAACCTGCTCAAGCCGCTGCTTTCTTCCGGTGACATCCGTTGCATCGGCTCGACCACTTTCCAGGAGTTCCGTGGAATTTTCGAGAAGGATCGGGCCCTGGCCCGGCGCTTCCAGAAGGTCGACGTCACCGAGCCTTCGGTCGAAGACACCATCGGTATCCTGCGCGGGCTCAAGGCTCGTTTCGAGCAGCACCACAGCATCGAATACAGCGACGAAGCCCTGCGCGCAGCGGCGGAACTGGCCTCGCGCTATATCAATGACCGGCATATGCCGGACAAGGCCATCGACGTCATCGACGAAGCGGGCGCCTTCCAGCGCCTGCAGCCTGCCGAGAAGCGCGTCAAGCGCATCGAAGTGGCACAGGTCGAAGACATCGTGGCGAAAATTGCCCGTATTCCGCCGAAACATGTCACCAGTTCCGATAAGGAGCTGCTGCGCAACCTCGAGCGTGATCTCAAGCTGACGGTATTCGGCCAGGATGCGGCGATCGACTCGTTGGCCACCGCCATCAAGTTGTCCCGTGCGGGTCTGAAATCGCCGGACAAGCCGGTCGGTTCCTTCCTGTTCGCCGGTCCTACTGGCGTCGGCAAGACCGAAGCGGCTCGCCAATTGGCCAAGGCCATGGGGATCGAGCTGGTGCGCTTCGACATGTCCGAGTACATGGAGCGGCATACCGTTTCGCGGCTGATCGGCGCGCCTCCCGGTTATGTCGGTTTCGACCAGGGCGGCCTGCTGACCGAAGCGATCACCAAGCAGCCGCACTGCGTACTGCTGCTCGATGAGATCGAGAAGGCCCATCCGGAAGTCTTCAACCTGCTTCTGCAGGTGATGGATCACGGGACCCTGACCGACAACAACGGGCGCAAGGCGGATTTCCGCAACGTGATCATCATCATGACCACCAACGCCGGTGCTGAAACCGCGGCGCGAGCCTCCATCGGTTTCACTCATCAGGATCATTCTTCCGATGCCATGGAAGTGATCAAGAAGAGCTTCACGCCGGAGTTCCGCAACCGCCTGGATACCATCATCCAGTTCGGTCGCTTGAGTCATGAAGTGATCAAGAGCGTGGTGGACAAGTTCCTTACCGAGCTTCAGGCGCAGTTGGAAGACAAGCGCGTGCAGCTGGAAGTGACCGATGCCGCCCGCAGCTGGCTGGCCGCCGGTGGCTACGATGTAGCCATGGGGGCTCGTCCGATGGCGCGCCTGATCCAGGACAAGATCAAGCGTCCGTTGGCCGAAGAGATCCTGTTCGGCGAGTTGTCCGACCATGGCGGTGTGGTGCATATCGACATCAAGGATGGCGAGCTGACCTTCGATTTCGAAACCACGGCGGAAATGGCCTGATAGAGTTCGTCCCGTAGAAATGCCAAAGGCACCGCAAGGTGCCTTTGTGCTGTCTGGAGAATGGATATTGAAACCCGCAGGCAGGTTTTTCAGGCGCCAACAAAAACGCCCGGCTTGGCCGGGCGTCTTGTATTGACTTGCTTAGCGAGCGCGGTAAGTGATACGCCCTTTGCTCAAGTCATAGGGCGTCAGCTCGACGCGCACCTTGTCACCGGTAAGAATACGAATATAGTTCTTGCGCATCTTGCCGGAGATGTGCGCGGTTACGACGTGCCCATTTTCCAACTCCACGCGAAACATGGTGTTGGGCAGGGTGTCGACGACAGTGCCTTCCATTTCGAAGCTGTCTTCTTTCGACATGCAGTAAAGCCCTCGGTGTCCAGTTAATGGCCCGGTGCAACTGCGCCAGGCAAAAGCGGCGTGCATTGTGCCCGAAAAGTGGGGTTCAAGCCAAGACCTTCTAGTTCAGGAGCACCCAGCGCTGGTTGATCAGAAGCTCGATGGGGCGGTATTGAGTCTTGTAATTCATCTTTTTGCAGTTCTTGATCCAATAGCCGAGATAGACCGCGTCAAGGCCCAGGCGCAGGGTTTCGCCGATCTGCCAGAGGATCGCGTAGCGCCCGAGGCTGCGGCGTTCTTCGTCGGGTTCATAGAAGGTGTAGACCGCCGACAGGCCGTTGGGCAGCAGGTCGGTGACGGCTACGGCCAGCAAGCGGCCCTCGAGGCGGAACTCATAGAAGCGCGAGAAGGGCAGGTCGCGGACCAGGAAAGTCGAGAATTGGTCGCGGCTGGGAGGGAACATGTCGCCATCGGCGTGGCGTTGCTCGATGTAGCGCTGGTACAGGTCGAAATATTCTTCGCTGAAACTGGGTTTGGCCGCTTGCACGGTCAGGTCGCTGTTGCGTTTGAGGATGCGTTTTTGCTGGCGATTGGGCAGGAACTGCGCTGCCGGGATGCGCGCCGGCACACAAGCGTTGCAGTTTTGGCAATGAGGCCGATATAGATGATCGCCGCTGCGGCGAAAGCCCATTTCCGACAGATCCGCATAGACATGCACATCCATGGGCTGGCTGGGATCGAGGAACAGGGTAGTGGCCTGTTCGCCGGGCAGGTAGCTGCAAGAATGGGGTTGAGTGGCATAAAACTTCAGGCGCGCCAACTCGGTCATGAGTCAACCCTCGGGATAAGCTGTGGCTCTAAGTGTAAGCCACCCCCGCCAAACCCGCCTAACAAACCCATGTGGCACGGCTCGGCTGGTCCAGATGGCGTTCCAGGTAATTGGAAAATTCCCGGCGGGTAATGGCGCGAGCACCCAGGCTATGCAGGTGGTTGGTAGGCATTTGGCAGTCGATCAGGACGAAGCCCCAGTCCTTCAGTCGCTGCACCAGTGTGGCGAAGCCGAACTTCGATGCGTTGTCGGCGCGGCTGAACATCGATTCGCCGAAGAACAGTTGTCCCATGGCCAGTCCGTAAAGCCCACCCACCAGTACTCCCTGGTCCCAGACCTCCACCGAATGGGCGTAGCCACGCTGGTGCAGTTGCAGGTAGGCGTTCTGCATCGCCTCGCTGATCCAGGTACCGTCGGCATAGGCCCGGGGGGCCGCGCAGGCGCTGATGACCGCGGCGAAGTCCCGATCGAACGTGACCTGGTAGCGCTGCTGGCGCAGGAGCTTGGCCAGGCTGCGAGATACATGCAGTTCGTTCGGAAACAACACGGTGCGCGGATCCGGCGACCACCAGAGGATCGGCTGGCCCTCGGAAAACCAGGGAAAGCAGCCGTGGCGGTAGGCCTGGACCAGGCGTTCGGCCGACAGGTCGCCCCCCGCGGCCAGCAGGCCGTTGGGTTCGCGCATGGCTTTTTCCAGAGGGGGAAAGTCAAGGTTGTTGCGTTGTAACCAGGTCAGCATGGCATCCAGACTTACGGCAGGGGAGGGCGGTGGCAGGTCGCCAGGCGACCCGCCACAAGCCTAGGGCGAGGCCCTAGTTGTCGTCGAGGAATTTTTCCGCGTCCAGGGCAGCCATGCAGCCGGCGCCGGCGGACGTGACGGCCTGGCGGTAGACATGGTCCGCCACATCACCTGCAGCGAACACTCCGGGGATGTCGGTGGCGGTGACGTCGCCTTCGCTGCCGCCCTTGACCAGCAGGTAGCCGTTGCGCATCTGCAGTTGGCCCTGGAATAGGTCGGTATTGGGCTTGTGACCGATGGCGATGAACACCCCGGACAGCGCCAGGTCGGTGGTGATGCCGGTCTGGCTGTCCCTCAAGCGCGCGCCCGTGACTCCGCTGGCATCGCCCAGTACTTCATCCAGATGCTGGTTCCAGTGCAGGCGGATGTTGCCATTGGCCGCTTTGTCGAACAGCTTGTCCTGGAGGATCTTCTCCGCCCGGAGCTTGTCGCGGCGATGCACCAGGTGCACCTCCCGAGCGATGTTCGACAGGTACAGGGCTTCCTCTACTGCGGTATTGCCGCCGCCGATCACCGCCACTACCTGGTTGCGATAGAAGAAACCGTCGCAGGTCGCGCAGGCCGAAACGCCCTTGCCGGAGAAGGCTTCTTCGGAGGGCAGGCCCAGGTATTGCGCCGATGCCCCGGTGGCGATGATCAGCGCGTCGCAGCTATAGCTGCCGCTGTCGCCGACCAGGACAAAGGGCCGTTGCTGCAACTGAGCGGTGTGAATGTGGTCATAGACGATCTGGGTGTCGAAGCGCTCGGCGTGTTTCTGCATGCGTTCCATCAGCACCGGACCGGTCAGGCCTTCGACATCGCCGGGCCAGTTGTCCACTTCCGTGGTGGTGGTCAGTTGGCCGCCGGCCTGCAGGCCGGTGATCACGGTCGGCTTGAGGTTGGCCCGGGCGGCGTAGATCGCAGCGCTGTAGCCGGCAGGGCCGGAGCCCAGGATGATCAGGCGTGAATGCTTCGCGTCGTTCATAAAAACACCTCATAAGCCTTTGTCAGCAAAGAGAATGCATGCTCCAATTGAACAGCGTATGACAGGCAGAAAGCGATGCCCGGCGAGCCTTTCTGGCGTGGCATGGAGTGAACAAACCCGTACAATGTGGCGTTATGGCGGGCTTATTCGCAATTGCACTGTTTCAGAAGCAAGTGACTGAATGTTAAAAGTAGCCCCAGTTACGCCGGTCAACTTTATTTACCTGCTCGGATTGAGCAGTATTTGTAGTCAATCACCCGTTGGACGCGCCCTTGGCGCAGGAAAAGACGCGTTTTGAAGAAATCCACCGCAGCACCCAAATCCGTTGTTCCGCTCTGGCGTCAACAGTTGCACTACCGGCTCAAGGAAGGTGCGCTGATCGCCATCGGAGCCTTGTGCCTGTTCTTGATGATGGCGCTTTTGACCTATGGCAAGGACGATCCGGGTTGGAGTCATAACAGCAAGATCGAGGACGTGCAGAACTTCGGTGGTCCCGCCGGTTCCTACAGCGCCGACATGTTGTTCATGGTGCTGGGTTACTTCGCCTATATCTTCCCGCTGTTGCTGGCGATCAAGACCTACCAGATCTTCCGCCAGCGCCATGAGCCCTGGCAGTGGAGTGGCTGGTTGTTTTCCTGGCGCCTGATCGGCCTGGTATTCCTGGTACTGTCCGGCGCGGCGCTGGCGCATATCCATTTCCATGCCGCCACGGGCCTGCCGGCCGGTGCTGGTGGCGCCCTGGGCGAGAGCCTGGGTGACCTGGCCAAGAATGCCCTGAACATCCAGGGCAGTACCCTGATGTTCATCGCCCTGTTCCTGTTCGGCCTGACGGTGTTCACCGACCTGTCCTGGTTCAAGGTCATGGACGTCACCGGCAAGATCACCCTCGATCTGTTCGAGTTGGTCCATGGCGCTGCCAATCGCTGGTGGGACGAGCGCATGGAGCGCAAGCAACTGGTGGCGCAACTGCGCGAAGTGGACGCCCGGGTCGACGAAGTGGTGGCGCCGAGCGTCGCCGACAAGCGCGAGCAGGCCAAGGTCAAGGAGCGCCTGATCGAGCGTGAGCAGGCCCTGAGCAAGCACATGTCCGAGCGTGAGAAGCAGGTGCCGCCGGTGATCACGCCAGTGGCCACCAAGGCGCCAGAGCCGAGCAAGCGGGTGCAGAAGGAGAAGCAGGTACCGTTGTTCATCGACAGCGCGGTGGAAGGCACCTTGCCGCCGATCTCGATCCTCGACCCCGCGGAAAAGAAACAGCTCAACTACTCCCCCGAGTCCCTGGCGGCCGTCGGCCACCTGCTGGAGATCAAGCTCAAGGAGTTCGGGGTCGAGGTCGCGGTGGACTCCATCCACCCGGGACCGGTGATCACCCGTTACGAAATCCAGCCAGCGGCCGGAGTCAAGGTCAGCCGGATCGCCAACCTGGCCAAGGACCTGGCCCGTTCCCTGGCCGTGACCAGCGTGCGGGTGGTGGAAGTGATTCCCGGCAAGACCACCGTGGGTATCGAGATTCCCAACGAAGACCGGCAGATCGTGCGTTTCTCCGAGGTACTCTCGACTCCGGAATACGACAACTTCAAGTCCCCGGTGACCCTGGCCCTGGGCCACGACATCGGCGGCAAGCCGATCATCACCGACCTGGCGAAGATGCCGCACCTGCTGGTGGCCGGTACCACCGGTTCCGGTAAGTCGGTGGGGGTCAACGCGATGATCCTGTCGATCCTGTTCAAGTCCGGCCCGGAAGACGCCAAGCTGATCATGATCGACCCGAAGATGCTCGAACTGTCGATCTACGAGGGTATCCCGCACCTGTTGTGCCCGGTGGTCACCGACATGAAGGACGCGGCCAACGCCCTGCGCTGGAGCGTGGCCGAGATGGAGCGGCGCTACAAGCTCATGGCCAAGATGGGCGTGCGCAACCTCTCGGGCTTCAACGCCAAAGTCAAGGAAGCGGAAGAAGCTGGCACGCCGCTGGCCGACCCGCTGTACAACCGCGAGAGCATCCACGACGAAGCGCCTTTGCTGACCAAGCTGCCGACCATCGTGGTGGTGGTGGACGAATTCGCCGACATGATGATGATCGTCGGCAAGAAGGTCGAAGAGCTGATCGCGCGGATCGCCCAGAAGGCCCGTGCGGCGGGTATCCACCTGATCCTGGCGACCCAGCGGCCATCGGTGGACGTGATCACCGGCCTGATCAAGGCCAACATCCCGACCCGCATGGCGTTCCAGGTATCGAGCAAGATCGACTCGCGGACCATCATCGACCAGGGTGGCGCCGAGCAACTGCTGGGCCACGGTGACATGCTCTACATGCCGCCCGGCACCAGCCTGCCGATCCGGGTCCATGGCGCCTTCGTATCCGACGATGAAGTGCATCGCGTGGTGGAGGCCTGGAAGCTGCGCGGCGCGCCCGAATACAACGACGACATCCTCAACGGCGTCGAAGAGGCCGGTAGCGGCTTCGAAGGCAGCAGCGGCGGTGGCGAGGGCGATGACCCGGAAGCCGACGCGCTCTACGACGAAGCGGTGCAGTTCGTGCTGGAAAGCCGCCGGGCCTCGATTTCCGCGGTCCAACGCAAGCTGAAGATTGGCTACAACCGCGCCGCCCGGATGATCGAGGCCATGGAAATGGCCGGGGTGGTGACGGCGATGAACACCAACGGTTCCCGCGAAGTCCTGGCTCCCGGCCCTTCGCGCGACTGATCGCGGTTTCGATATCGGCGGCGTGAGGCCACGCCGCTCCATCCACCTGAATGAGGAATCCCATGCGCCTGATTCGCATGTTGCTGCTGCCGGTATTGGCCGTGACCACCCTGTCGGCCCACGCCGATCCCAAGGATGTGGCCCGGCTGACCCAGTTGCTGGAAAAGTCCCAGACCCTGAGCGCGCGTTTCTCGCAGTTGACCCTCGACGGCAGTGGCACCCAGTTGCAGGAAACCGCGGGCGAGATGTCCTTGCAGCGTCCTGGCCTGTTCTACTGGCACACCGATGCTCCCCAGGAGCAGTTGATGGTTTCCGATGGCCAGAAGGTTTCGCTCTGGGACCCTGACCTGGAGCAGGTGACCATCAAGAAGCTCGACCAGCGCCTGACCCAGACCCCGGCGCTGCTGCTTTCCGGCGATGTGTCGAAGATCAGCGAAAGCTTCGACATCACCTCCAAGGAAGCCGGTGGGGTAATGGACTTCGTCCTCAAGCCCAAGACCCGCGACACCTTGTTCGACAGCCTGCGCCTGTCGTTTCGCAACGGCATGATCAACGACATGCAGTTGATCGACAGCGTCGGCCAGCGCACCAATATCCTGTTCACCGGGGTCAAGGCCAACGAGTCGATCCCGGCTTCCAGGTTCAAGTTCGACATCCCCAAGGGTGCCGATGTGATCCAGGAGTAAGAGCCGGTTCCGCGCCCCGGCGGCGTTCGTCCAGGATTGCATCGGCAGGATGCGGCCTGGCGCCGCCGGGGCGGGGCCGTTCCGCGTCGCCGCCCCGAGGTTTGAAGAAAGTCCATGGACCTGTTTCGTAGTGCACCGATCGCCCAGCCGCTGGCCGCGCGCTTGCGTGCCACCAACCTGGACGAATACGTCGGCCAGGAGCACCTGCTGGCCCGGGGCAAGCCGTTGCGCGAAGCCCTGGAGCAGGGCGCGCTGCATTCGATGATCTTCTGGGGGCCGCCGGGCGTGGGCAAGACCACCCTGGCGCGGCTGCTGGCGGATGTTTCCGATGCCCATTTCGAGACCGTCTCGGCGGTGTTGTCCGGGGTCAAGGAGATTCGCCAGGCGGTGGAAGTCGCCAAGCAGCAGGCCGGACAATATGGTCGGCGCACCATCTTGTTCGTCGATGAAGTGCATCGCTTCAACAAGTCGCAGCAGGATGCCTTCCTGCCCTACGTGGAAGACGGCACGCTGATCTTCATCGGCGCCACCACGGAAAACCCCTCCTTCGAACTCAACAATGCACTGCTGTCCCGGGCCCGGGTCTATGTGCTCAAGAGCCTGGACGAGACGGCGCTGCGCAAGCTGGTGCAGCGTGCCCTGGGCGAGGAACGCGGCCTGGGCAAGCGACACCTGAGCCTGAGCGACGAAGGCTTCCAGATGCTGATGTCGGCCGCCGATGGCGATGGCCGGCGCATGCTCAACCTGCTGGAAAACGCCTCCGACCTGGCCGAGGACGGCGGCGAGATCGGCACTGACCTGCTGCAGAGCCTGCTGGGCGATACCCGGCGACGCTTCGACAAGGGCGGCGAGGCGTTCTACGACCAGATTTCCGCGTTGCACAAGTCGGTGCGTGGGTCCAATCCCGATGGCGCCCTGTACTGGTTCGCCCGCATGCTCGACGGCGGCTGCGATCCGCTGTACATCGCCCGGCGCGTGGTGCGTATGGCCAGCGAGGACATCGGCAATGCCGACCCCCGGGCCCTGAGCCTGTGCCTGGCGGCCTGGGATGTGCAAGAGCGCCTGGGCAGCCCCGAGGGCGAGCTGGCGGTGGCCCAGGCCATCACCTACCTGGCCTGTGCGCCGAAGAGCAATGCGGTGTACATGGGCTTCAAGAGCGCCATGCGCGCCGCTGCCGAGCATGGTTCGCTGGAAGTGCCGCTGCACCTGCGCAACGCCCCGACCAAGTTGATGAAGCAACTGGGCTACGGCGAGGAGTATCGCTATGCCCATGACGAGCCGGACGCCTATGCTGCCGGCGAGGACTACTTCCCCGAGGCGCTGGAGCCCCTGGCCCTCTACCAGCCGGTGCCCCGGGGCCTGGAATTGAAGATCGGCGAGAAGCTCAAGCACCTGGCCGCCCTGGACCGGGCCAGCCCCCTGCAGCGGAGAAAACCTTGATCCCGTTGATACTCGCGGTTTCGGCTGGCGGCGTCGCCGGCACCCTGTTGCGCTTCGCTACCGGCAACTGGATCAGCGCCAATTGGCCGCGGCACTTCTATACCGCGACGCTGGCCGTTAATATCGTGGGCTGCCTGCTCATCGGCGTATTGTACGGACTGTTCCTGATTCGTCCGCAAGTGCCGATCGAAGTGCGTGCCGGATTGATCGTCGGTTTCCTCGGCGGGCTGACGACTTTTTCATCCTTTTCACTGGATACCGTGCGTCTGCTGGAAGGCGGACAAGTGGCGCTGGCCCTGGGCTATGCGGCGCTGAGTGTATTCGGCGGGCTGCTCGCCACCTGGGCCGGCCTGTCCCTGACCAAACTTTGATAAACGAGAGAACGACATGCTCGATTCCAAACTGTTACGTAGCAACCTTCAGGACGTAGCGGATCGTCTGGCATCCCGCGGCTTCGCCCTGGATGTGGCACGCATCGAAGCGCTAGAAGAACAGCGCAAGATCGTGCAGACCCGCACCGAGCAACTGCAGGCCGAACGTAACGCGCGCTCCAAGTCCATCGGACAGGCCAAGCAGCGCGGCGAAGACATCGCCCCGCTGATGGCCGATGTCGAGCGCATGGGGAACGAGCTCAGCTCCGGCAAGGCCGAGCTGGAAAGCATCCAGGGCGAGCTGGACTCGATCCTGTTCGGCATTCCCAACCTGCCTCACGAATCGGTGCCGGTCGGCGCGGACGAGGACGGCAACGTCGAAGTGCGCCGCTGGGGCACTCCGGCCCGCTTCGACTTCCCGATCAAGGATCACGTGGCCCTGGGTGAAACCCACGGCTGGCTGGATTTTGAAACCGCGGCCAAGCTGTCGGGCGCGCGTTTTGCCCTGCTGCGCGGTCCTATTGCCCGCCTGCATCGCGCCCTGGCGCAGTTCATGATCAACCTGCACACCGGCGAGCATGGCTACGAAGAGGCCTACACCCCGTACCTGGTGCAGGCGCCGGCGCTGTTCGGCACCAGCCAGTTGCCCAAGTTCGAGGAAGACCTGTTCAAGATCACCCGCGAAGGCGAGGCCGATCTGTACATGATTCCGACCGCCGAAGTATCGCTGACCAACATCGTTGCCGGGGAGATCCTCGACTCCAAGCAACTGCCGCTGAAACTGGTCGCCCACACCCCGTGCTTCCGTAGCGAAGCCGGTGCTTCCGGCCGTGATACCCGCGGCATGATCCGCCAGCACCAGTTCGACAAGGTCGAGATGGTCCAGGTGGTGGAGCCGTCGACTTCCATGCAAGCCCTGGAAGGCCTGACCGCCAACGCCGAGAAAGTCCTGCAGCTGCTGCAACTGCCCTATCGCGTATTGGCCCTGTGCACCGGCGACATGGGCTTCAGCGCGGTCAAGACCTACGACCTGGAAGTCTGGATCCCGAGCCAGGACAAGTATCGCGAGATCTCCTCGTGCTCCAACTGTGGCGACTTCCAGGCCCGCCGCATGCAGGCGCGTTTCCGCAACCCGGAAACCGGCAAGCCGGAGCTGGTGCACACCCTCAACGGTTCCGGCCTGGCCGTAGGCCGGACCCTGGTGGCGGTGCTGGAGAACTACCAGCAGGCCGACGGTTCGATCCGCGTGCCGGATGTACTCAAGCCCTACATGGGCGGCATCGAGGTCATCGGCTAAATGGAATTCCTGCCGCTGTTTCACAAGCTTCGCGGCAGTCGTGTGTTGGTGGTCGGTGGAGGGGAGATTGCCTTGCGCAAGTCCCGTCTGCTGGCCGATGCCGGTGCGCAGCTGCGGGTGGTCGCACCTGAGATAGAAGCGCAATTGCAGGAATTGGTGGTCGCCAGCGGCGGCCAGTCCCTGCTGCGCGGGTATGTCGAGGCCGACCTCGACGGCTGCACCCTGGTCATCGCCGCTACCGACGACCAGCCCCTCAATGCCCAGGTTTCCGCCGATGCCCAGCGGCGCGGCCTGCCAGTCAACGTGGTGGATGCGCCGGCCCTGTGCAGCGTGATCTTCCCGGCCATCGTCGATCGTTCGCCCTTGGTCATCGCCGTCTCCAGCGGTGGCGATGCCCCGGTGCTGGCGCGGCTGATCCGGGCCAAGCTGGAAACCTGGATTCCCGCGACCTACGGCCAGTTGGCCGGCCTGGCCGCGCGTTTCCGGACCCAGGTCAAGAACCTGTTCCCGGACGTGCAGCAGCGCCGGGCGTTCTGGGAAGAAGTATTCCAGGGCCCTGTCGCCGACCGCCAGCTGGCGGGGCAGGGGGCCGAGGCCGAGCGCTTGCTGCAAGCGCGGATCGACGGCCAGGCGCCCAGTGCCCGGGGCGAGGTGTACCTGGTGGGGGCCGGCCCGGGTGATCCGGACCTGCTGACCTTCCGTGCCCTGCGCCTGATGCAGCAGGCCGATGTGGTGCTCTACGACCGCCTGGTGGCGCCGGCGATCCTTGAGTTGTGCCGGCGTGACGCCGAGCGTATCTATGTGGGCAAGCGCCGCGCCGACCATGCCGTGCCCCAGGACCAGATCAACCAGCAACTGGTGGAGCTGGCCCGGCAAGGCAAGCGCGTGGTGCGGCTCAAGGGCGGTGATCCGTTCATCTTCGGCCGTGGTGGCGAGGAGATCGAGGAGCTGGCGGCCCAGGGCATCGCCTTCCAGGTGGTGCCGGGGATCACCGCGGCCAGTGGTTGCTCGGCCTATGCCGGGATTCCGCTGACCCATCGCGACTATGCGCAATCGGTACGCTTCGTCACCGGGCACCTCAAGGATGGCACCACCAACCTGCCGTGGGCCGACCTGGTGGCACCGGCCCAGACCCTGGTGTTCTACATGGGCCTGGTGGGGCTGCCGGTCATCTGCGAGCAGTTGATCAAGCATGGTCGCGCTGCCAGCACCCCGGCGGCGTTGATCCAGCAGGGCACCACCAGCAACCAGCGAGTCTTCACCGGGACCCTGGCGGACCTGCCGGCCCTGGTGGCGAAGCACGAAGTCCATGCTCCAACCCTGGTGATCGTCGGCGAAGTGGTCCAGCTGCGCGACAAGCTGGCCTGGTTCGAAGGCGCCCAGCCCCAGTCCTGAAACCCGTCGCTGCCGCCAGGTTGCAGCCTGGCGGCGACGGCGCTCAATCCCTGCACCACACTCCACGTCCGTCCAGGCGCTGCCGGTCATGGCTGGCGCCGAAGTCCAGCAATGGCCCCTTGGGCACGATGCCGGTCGGATTGATGGTGGCGTGGCTGGCGTAGTAGTGGTTCTTGATATGGCTGAAGTCCACGGTCCCTTCGACCCCCGGCCACTGGTACAGCTCCCGTAGCCAGTTGGACAGGTTCGGGTAGTCGGCGATACGCCGCAGGTTGCATTTGAAGTGGCCGTGGTACACCGCGTCGAAACGGATCAGCGTGGTGAACAGGCGTACATCCGCTTCGGTCAGGTACTGGCCGGCGAGGTAGCGTTGTCCATCGAGCAAGGCTTCCAGGGCGTCCAGCTCGGTAAACACCTCATCGAAGGCCGTCTCGTAGGCCTGTTGCGACGTGGCGAAGCCGGCGCGGTACACGCCATTGTTCAATGCCGGGTAGATGCGCCCGTTGAGCTGGTCGATGCGCGAGCGCAGGGCTTGCGGGTAGAAGTCCAGGCGATTGCCGGTCAGGTGGTCGAAGGCGCCGTTGAACATGCGGATGATCTCCGCCGATTCATTGCTGACGATGCGCCGCTGCTGCTTGTCCCATAGCAAGGGCACGGTGACGCGACCGGTATAGTCCGGGGTGTCGGCGGTATAGCGCTGGTGCAGGAAATCCAAGCCGTCCAGGCGATCGCCGCTGGAGCCTTGGGAGGGGTCGAAGGTCCAGCCATGCTCGCGCATCAGCCAACTGACCACCGATACTTCCACCAGGCTCTCCAGGCCTTTGAGCTGGCGCAGGATCAGGGTGCGATGGGCCCAGGGGCAGGCCAGGGACACATAGAGGTGGTAACGCCCGGCTTCGGCCGCGAAACCGCCTTCGCCACTGGGTCCTGGCCGGCCATCGGCGGTGACCCAGTGGCGTCGCTGGGCCTGTTCGCGTTGGAAAGACCCGTCCTTGCCGCTGGCGTACCACTGGTCATGCCAGCGTCCTTCGATCAGCAAACCCATGGAATGCTCCTCAGCTGTTATGCGTAGGCGTGCAGTCTATGCCTGGGCGTTCGAAGAAAAAGCGCAAAACCTGGGTGATCAGGATCGATCAGATCGATCTATCGCGGTTATCCCAGTATTGGCGCGCCAGTTCGAAGGCTTGCTCCCGGGGCGTGCCCAGGCCACGCAGGGCCAGGGCCATGGTCGCCAGCAGCGCCAGTTGCGGGTAGCTGTCTTCAACCTCGCCGCGCCATAGCGCCTTGAGATGCTCGGGTTCCAGGCTGGCCGGTTTCACATGGCGTTGCGCCGACAGCGCGGGCCATTCCTCGTCCCAGGCGATGCCCTCGCGGGTGCCATATAGATGGCTGATGGTGTCAGGGTTGATCTCGATCTCGCCACCATCGCCCTTGATCACTATGACGTTGTCCCCCAACAGGCTGGCGGCCTCGCGGTGCACCGCCTGGTAGCCGGGGTGGAAGATGCTCTGCAGGCCGCAACGGGCGCCCAGGGGGTTGAGCTGGCGGGCCAGGGAGTGGATCGGCGAGCGCAGGCCGAGGACGTTGCGCAGGTCGATCATCCGTTGCAGCTGCGGAGCCCAGTCCACCAGGGGGATGAACGCCAGGTTGCCCCGGTCCAGGGCCGCGCCCACCGCTTGCCAGCCACGGCACAGGGGAATGCCCAGGGGCTCCAGCAGTTGTTCGGCATACAGGCGTCCGGCGGTGTGGGCGCCGGCGCCGTGGAGCAGGATACGCACGCCGTTCTGGGCCAGGCATTTGGCTGCCAGCAGGTACCAGGGCAGGTGGCGTTTCTTGCCGGCATAGCTCGGCCAGTCCAGGTCCAGGCTAATGGCCGGGACGTCCAGGCGCTCGCGCAGGGCCTGGGTGAAGCCGGCCAGTTCCTCCGGGCTCTCCTCCTTGTGCCGCAGGAGCATGAGGAAGGCGCCCAGCTGGGTATCCTCGACCTGTTCGTCCAGCAGCATGCCCATGGCTTGCCGGGCTTCTTCCTGGGTCAGGCCGCGGGCACCGCGCTTGCCCTTGCCGAGAATCCGTACGAACTGGGCGAAAGGATGTTCGTCCGGGGTTTGCATGAGCAGTGGGGCATGATCGTTCATAGGCAATTGGTCGGCTTCGGCAGGCCCGCCAGCTTGGCGGCCAGTTTGGCGGGAGTACCCTTGAACAGGCGGTTCAGGTGCAGGCTGTTGCCTTTGTCCGGCCCCAGCTTGAGGGCGGTGTACTTGATCAGCGGACGGGTGGCGGGCGACAGCTGGAACTCCCGGTAGAAAGCCTGGAGCAGCTCGATGATTTCCCAATGCTCCGGGCCCAGTTGCAGTTCCTCGGTGGCCGCCAGGGCCAGGGCCACTTCGGCGGACCAGTCGGCGAGGTCGACCAGGTAGCCGTCCTTGTCCAGTTCGATGGCGCGCCCGCCCAGGGTCAGGGTACTCATAGCCAGGTATTGACCTTGTCATGCTGGATCGACAATTCGACGAACCCCGGATAGTCCACGGCTTCGGCCCAGGCGGGCAGGGCCAGGCCCCGGGCGCGCAGGTCTTCTTCCAGGACATAGAGTTTCAGGCCGTCGCGCGCTTGCAGCTCATTGCCGGGGGCGGTACCGGGTTGCAGGGCATAGGCCGCGTCGCCGCACAGCAGCAACGCATCGGCGCTCCCCAGCAGGCGCAGGCAACTGGCCAGGCGGTCGTCGGTGAAGGGCGAGTGGGACAACACATGCAAGGTCGACATCAGAGGGTAATCACCTGGTCATAGCGGTCGATGATCCCGGCCAGTTCCGGGGTGCTGAGCAGTTGTACGGCATCAAGGCCCAGGGTGCTCGGGTCCAGGCCCCGGGCGTCGAGGCTGCTGCGGCAGGCAAAGACCTCGTCGACACCGAACAGCGACAGCGCCTGCAGGTTGGCAGCCAGGTCCTTCTGGCGCAGGGCCTTGGCCTGTTGGCCGGGCATCAGTTGCAGCACGCCATCGTCGAGAAACAGCAGGCCGATGGGCAGGTCGAAGGCGCCGCCGGCCAAGACGATATCCAGGGCCTCGCGGGCTCCGGGGCCGGACCAGGGTGCCTGGCGACTGACCAGCAGCAGGGACTTGGCCATCTCAGGCTCCTCCAAAACAGATCAGGCGGTCGGCGCTCTGCACCGCGTCATGCAACTGGCCAAGCCCGGAAAGCTCCCAGGGGGCCTCGACGTTCACCGCGGCGCGCTGGTAACGCTGGGCCTCGTCGGCATTCAGCGTGCCCCGGCGCAGGGCGGCGGCGATGCACACCACCGCGTCCAGTCGATGCTGGCGGACGAATTCGCGCCATTCCCGGGGCAGGTCCTGCTCGTCCTGGGGCGTGACGATGCTGTTGACGGCGTTGTATACGCCGTCCTGGTAGAAAAACAGCCGGACGATTTCATGCCCGCCCGCCAGCGCCGCCTGGGCGAACAGCAGGGCGCGGCGCGAAGAGGGCGCATGGGCGGCGGAGAACAGGGCGATGGCGAACTTCATGACGGCCTCGATGGATAACTCGGCGGCCATGATAAAGCTTTCTCCGGGGATCGGCTAAACCCGTTTCGGCCGGCTGCCGGGGTGGGACATATCGGGAAAAGCTTTACCCCAGCCCCCCCCTCATGATGTGGATAGACTCGCGCCTTCAATCGACCTGGTACAAGGAGCAAGGGATGACTGGCTTGAATTCGGCGGTAGCCGTGGTAACAGGCGCAGGGCGCGGGTTGGGGGCGGCGCTGGCCATCAGCCTGGCGGACCAGGGCTGCAAATTGATTCTCTGCGGGCGCAACCCGCAGGCACTGGCGCAAGTCGCCGCCACCATCGAGCAGCGCACCGGGCGCACTGCCGAGCCAGTGGTGGTGGACCTGGCCGACAGCGACAGCGTCAAGGCGGCCCTGGCCGAGATCCATGTGCGCCAGCCCCAGGTGGATATCCTGATCAACAACGGTGCCATGTGGCTGGAGTCCAGCGAGCAACCCCATAGCGTTGCCGAAGTCACCGGGGTGATCGACGCGGCCCTGAGTGGCACCTTCCTCCTGACCCAGGGCCTGCTGCCGGCGCTCAAGGCCTCCAGCCGCCCGGATATCGTCACCATCGGCTCCATCAGCGGCCTGCCCAATGCACCCCTGCACAGCGTGTCGCTGCCGTTCTATGCGGCCAAGCATGGACAACTGGCCCTGGCCGACGGCCTGCGCCAGGTCCTGCGGGGTACGCCGGTTCGCTCGTTGTGCGTGCATCCGCCCTACCTGGAGGATATCTCGCCCCTGGATGAGGCCTGGGAGCAGGTGCCGGAGCGGCGCAAGGGCGATTCTGGGACCAACCGCGATGTGGTGGAGGCGGTGATCTTCGCGCTCACTCGGCCACGGCATGTGAGCTTGTCGTCCATCGTCATCGATACCGACAACGGTGGCCTGTTCAGCTGATCGCGCCTCTTGTCAGCGGGTCTTGTAGCCCAGTTGCCAGCGGCGTGGACTCTCCAGCGACGCCGCCCCCGGCAGCACCCCGAACGCCCTGCGTGCATACAGTGCCTTGAGCCCCAGGTGATGTTCCAGCAGTGCCCCCAGCACCGCCCCGGCGAACATTCCCGTCCAGGGCACCAGTTGTACCCGCCAGCCGTTGCGCCGTTCCCCCAGCAGCCAGCGGCCCAGGCCCCGCCCGAAGCGCGACAGGGCGCCGGTGACATAGGTCAGGCCGATGGGCAGGCCATTCACTTCTTCCACCACGGCATTGAGCATGCCCATGGCGGCGATTGCCGTCAGCAGGGCCGGCAGTTGTTGCTCCACGGGCCAGGCGGCACTGGCACAGAGCAATGCGCCGATGCCCAGCAGCAAGGGCAGGGCGCGATGCCCGGTCAGGCGACTGACCACCACGCCCAGGGCGTTGCCAACGATGAAGGCCGCCACCAGGAGCAGCAGGTGTAGCACCAGGCCCGCCTCGCCAGCGCTGATGGCCACTGCCATGCGCGTGGTGTTGCCGCTCATGAAGGACACGAAATCACCGGTGGCCATGAAACCGATGGCGTCGGTCATCCCGGCCAGTACCGAGAGACACGCCACCAGCCCGAGGCCGATCCGCCCGCGCCATTTTTGCGTGTGCTGCAGGGCTGCGTTGGCGGCGTGAGTGGAAGTCGAAGGCAACATCGGCGGTTCTCCTGTACCGGGACAGTGGGGCGCAGTTCAAGGCCGCGGGTCGAGGTGATGCAGGATGCAATATTCGTCCCACGGCATGCCGGCCATTTGCGCCACCTCCTTGTGTACTTCAAGGCGTTGAGCGTGGAATTCCTCCGGGCTGTCGGTGGTCAGTTGCAGGCTCAGTTCCCAGGCGAACAGCCCCAGGCGCTCGGCTGCGGCCTCGAAGGCCTCGTGCAGGCGCTCGGCGCGATATTGCGCCGGGGTTTCGCCCCGGGCCCGGGCTTGCAGTGGGTTGAGGCTGTCCAGTTGCTCCCGCAAAGCGGGGCGTTGTTCGAGGAACTTGGCCAGGGCCTGTTCATGGGGATGTTGCTCGCTGGTCATGCAGACTCCTGAAAAAACGCCATGCCAAGGCGCGACATGGGCTGCGCTGCCGGCGGATGCTCAAGGCGCGGCCAGCCGGGTGGCCAGTAGACCGCGCAGTCGCGCCAGGTCCTTGCGCGGGATGACATAGGTGCGCGCCAGGCGGTCGCCGATGCGCTGGCAGCGGCTGGACTCGCAGCAGATCAGCAGGGTCGCGGGGCTGATGGCGGCTTCCAATGGCCGGGTGATCGAGCGGATCAATACCTGTGGCAGCGAGGGTGGCTGGCCGATGCCATTGATCACCTGCAGGCCGCAAAGAGCCTTGCCGGCGGTGCAGCCACGCCACAGGTATTCGCTGAGGGGAAAATACACACACCAGATGGCCCATAGCGCCAGCTCCGAATAGTTGAGGCTGTCCACCAGCCGACACAGGGCGAACCACAGCAGCAGTACCAGCACGCCGTCGGCGAGGTAGGCCAGAATGCGCCGGATGATCAGGCCGGCTCTCGATACTTCCATGCATTGCCCCAAGACTACGCTCTGTATTGAACGGCCTATTGTACGACCTAAAGCCCCCACAGGTGGCGAGGCGCTACAGGGGTGTGAAAAAAACGTGAAAAATAAATAGAACCTTTTGCTTTGCGTTTCCCTCGAAAAGGCTCCTGCAGCATTTGCCTTTCTCAAACAGGGAGATTCACACACGATGTCAAAGGTATTCGCAACCCTTCTGGCCAGCACCTCTGCCGCCACCTTGCTGGCACTTTCCAGCAATGCCATGGCCGCACCGAACACCGGGCCGATTTCCACCCTGGGGATTCTCGGCAGCTACAACGACTTCAAGCTCGAAGGCGGTAGCCAGAGCGACAAGGAACACCTGGGCGAGGGTGGAGTGTTCTACAACTTCGGCAACAAGATGACCGCCGAGTCCGGCCTGATCTACCAGGCCGGGATCGAAGCCAAGTTCGGCAAGAAGAACGACAACAAGCTCAAGGAAGGCCAGGCCGACCTCGACCTGGGTTGGCGCGCCGCCCTGGATGCGCGCAACTTCGTCGATGTGCTGGTGGGCGGTGGCTACACCTGGACCCGCTACGAGCCGGACACCGGCGACTACGACATGAAACTCACCAACAAGTCACCCTTCGCCAAGGCGGCCCTGGGTTATAACCACCAGTTCGACGACGTGACCATGCGCGTGGAGCTGGGGGCCCGTCACACTATCGATGGCCGGGCGCGCTTGAAGGTGGATGATGTCGGCAGCGACACCGTGGACCTGAAGAACCGCACCAACCCCTATGCCGAAGTCAATTTCCTGATGAACCAGAACGGTTCGTTGCCGGTGATGGCCGGGGTCTACTACACCCACACCGAATACAAGCTGGACGAGGATACGCCGGTGGCCGACAACACCAAGCTCAAGCGTGACGAGTACGGCTTCAAGGTCGGCCTGACCTTCTAAGGGCGGCAGCCCGCCTCAAGCCGCGACAGAACCGCCGGCCCCGTCCTTCGATGGGGCCGGCGGTTGTGCTTTCAGCTGAGCGTGGATGGCTCGCGCCCGATCTCTGCCCGCAACTGGGCGATCAGGTGCAGGCAGTGGGTGAGCCCTGGCGAGGGTTCGCCGATCCGGCGGCTGAGAATGATCGGCGAGGTGGCCTCGGTTTCCAGCAGCGGGCAAAAGCCGATGTCGTCGCGGTGCAGCACCTGTACCGAGGCCGGCACCAAGGTGATGCCGATGCCGGCGCCCACCAGGCCGATGGCGGTCTGCAATTCGTTGGTCCACTGGGCGATCTTCAGGTTCAGGCCCCGGGCATTGAACAGTGCGATCACATGGTCGGCGTAGCTCGGCCGTGGGTTGGCCGGGTACAGCACGAAGGGCTCCTGCGCCAGTCGTTCAAGGCTCACCGGCTGCCCCAGCAGCGGATGCCCGGCGGGCAGGGCGACCACCAAGGGGTCTTCGGTCAACACCTTCTGCACGATGGCCGGGTCATCGATAGGGATGCGTCCGAAACCGATATCGATGCGCCCGGCCTTCAAGGCTTCCACCTGTTGCAAGGTGGTCATTTCCGAGAGACCCAGCTCCAGCTCCAGGGTCTCGTTGCTGCGTAGCCGGCGAATCAACTGCGGCAGCACGCCATACAGGGTCGAAGGGGCGAAACCGATGCCCAGCCAGGTCTTGTGCCCCAGGCCGATGCGCCGGGTGTTGTCGCACACCTTGCCCAACTGCTCCAGCACCCGGTTGGAATGCTCGTAGAAAAACCGTCCGGCGGCGGTCAGGCGCAGTGGCCGGCCACGCTCCAGCAGCAGTACCCCCAGCTCGTCTTCCAACTGCTGGATCTGCCGGCTCAGGGGCGGTTGGGCGATGTGCAGGCGCTCGGCGGCCCGGGTGAAATTCAGGGTTTCCCCCAGCACCTGGAAATAGCGCAGATGACGCAGTTCCATGATTCCTCCTTGGTGGCCTGGCATACCTATTAGGTATCAAGCAAGACCAATTCTATATTGGAACCCCGTAAAAAGCCGGGACAGAATCGCTGACAGAACCTCAAGAACCTGACGGGTATGGACATGCACGCTTCCGCCATTGAATCGATCGAAACGATCATCGTCGATCTGCCGACCATCCGCCCGCACAAGCTGGCCATGCACACCATGCAGAACCAGACCCTGGTGCTGATCCGCCTGCGCTGCGCCGATGGCATCGAGGGCCTGGGGGAAGCCACCACCATCGGGGGCCTGGCCTATGGCAACGAAAGCCCGGATAGCATCAAGACCAACATCGATCGCTTCTTCACGCCACTGCTGGTCGGCCAGGACGCCAGCAATATCAACGCCGCCATGTTGCGCCTGGAGCAGGGCATCCGTGGCAATACCTTCGCTAAATCCGCTATCGAGACAGCGCTGCTCGATGCCCAGGGCAAGCGCCTCGGCCTGCCGGTCAGCGAGTTGCTGGGGGGCCGGGTGCGCGACGCCTTGCCGGTGGCCTGGACCCTGGCCAGCGGCGATACCGCCAAGGACATCGCCGAGGCCGAGAAGATGCTCGAGCTGCGCCGCCATCGGATCTTCAAGTTGAAGATCGGCGCCGGCGAGGTACGACGCGACCTAGCCCACGTGATCGCCATCAAGCAGGCCCTGGGGGAACGCGCCAGCGTGCGGGTCGACGTCAACCAGGCCTGGGACGAGGCCGTGGCCCTGCGTGCCTGCCGGATCCTGGGCGACAACGGCATCGACCTGATCGAGCAGCCCATCTCGCGCAACAACCGCGCCGGCCTGGTGCGCCTGAATGCCAGCAGCCCGGCGCCGATCATGGCCGACGAATCCATCGAGTGCGTGGAAGACGCCTTCAACCTGGCCCGCGAAGGCGCGGCCTCGGTATTTGCCTTGAAGATCGCCAAGAACGGCGGCCCTCGGGCCGTCCTGCGCACTGCCGCCATCGCTGAAGCGGCGGGTATCGGCCTCTACGGCGGGACCATGCTCGAAGGCGGCATCGGTACCCTGGCCTCGGCCCATGCCTTCCTGACCCTGGGCAAGCTGGCCTGGGATACCGAGCTGTTCGGCCCATTGCTGCTGACCGAGGACATCCTCGCCGAGCCGCCGCTGTATCGCGACTTCCAGCTGCATGTATCGACGGCCCCGGGCCTGGGCCTGAGCCTGGACGAGGAGCGCCTGGCGTACTTCCGCCGCGACAAGACCACCCCCGTGCTGCACCACGCCTGAGGAGGGCTGCATGCTATTCCACGTCAAGATGACCGTGAACCTGCCGGTCGATATGAATCCCGAGCGCGCCGCGCAACTCAAGGCCGACGAGAAAGCCCTGGCCCAGCGCCTGCAAGCCGCGGGCAAGTGGCGCCACTTGTGGCGCATCGCCGGGTTGTACGCCAACTACAGCGTGTTCGATGTCGACAGCGTGCAGGAATTGCACGACACCCTGATGCAATTACCGCTGTACCCGTACATGGCCATCGAAGTCGATGCCATGTGCAGGCATCCTTCGTCCATTCATGAGGATGACCGCTGAGTCCGTGCCAGCCCGTTCACCACTCTAATAAGTACAAGATGAGGATCGATCATGAACGTCAGGATTTCCCACACCGCCAGCGCCCAGAAGTTCCTCGAGGAAGCCAGCGGCCAGTTCACCGAAGGCGGCAACCCACGGGCCAAGGCCCTCATGCACCGCATCCTGCGGGACACGGTGAACATCATCGAAGACCTGCAGGTGACCCCCGAGGAGTTCTGGAAGGCGATCAACTACCTCAACGTCCTGGGGGCCCGCCAGGAAGCCGGGCTGCTGGCGGCCGGCCTGGGCCTGGAGCATTACCTGGACCTGCTGATGGATGCCGCCGATGAGCAGGCCGGCAAGACCGGTGGTACCCCGCGCACCATCGAAGGCCCGCTGTACGTGGCTGGCGCGCCCCTGAGCCAGGGCGAGGCGCGGCTGGACGATGGCAGCGATCCCGGCGTCGTGCTGTTCATGCAGGGCCAGGTCCGCGATACCGCCGGCCAGCCGCTGGCCGGCGCCATCGTCGATGTCTGGCATGCCAACACCGGCGGCACCTATTCCTACTTCGACGGCAGCCAGTCGGAATTCAACCTGCGCCGGCGCATCGTCACCGATGCCGAGGGCCGCTATCGCTTTCGCAGCATCGTACCGTCGGGCTATGGCTGCCCGCCGGATGGCCCGACCCAGCAACTGCTGGACCAACTGGGGCGCCATGGCCAGCGTCCGGCGCATATCCACTTCTTCATCAGCGCAGACGATCATCGCCACCTGACCACCCAGATCAACCTGGATGGCGACCAGTACCTGCACGACGATTTCGCCTACGCCACCCGCGACGAGCTGATCGCCCAGATCACCTTCAGCGAAGACCAGGCCCGGGCCAGGGAGCTGGGCGTCAGCGGGCGCTTCGCCGAAATCCACTTCGACTTCACCCTGCAATCCTCGGCCCAGCCTGAGGAACAGCAGCGTCACGAGCGAGTCCGCGCCCTGGAGGCTTGAGCCGAGCTTGCCGCACCGAGCCGCGGGAGCTTCTGGCCTGCGGCTTTTGCCGTCCGGTTCAGGGCCATTGCTTCGGACCTGGCTCTGCAACCTCGAGGATCCGGCGCACCTGACGGACTCCGCCGCTTACACAACACCCAGCACCTCGCCCGCCTGCCGGATGTTCCTGCCAGCAGGTGGCTGGCTCGGTGAGCGCTACTAAGGCAAGCGCAAATTCGGCAGTGCCGCCTTGCCCTGGGCCGTCAGCACCGGCGCCAACTGGTCCCAGGTGAAGCTCAGCTCATTGTCGCAACCGTCACCGTAGGCGGGCGTCGAGAGCTGCAAACCCAGGGTGTTGAAACTCAAGTCGTAGGTCGAGTAGCTGCTGACGGCCGGGCAGCCTTCGTCCACGGTGGTCTGTTTCTCCAGCCAGGTGGCGAAGCCGGGCGCCAGCTTCACCTGGCCGGAGTAGGCGTCGTGCCACTGCTGGCGTCCGCCCACCCAGGTCCAGGGATCGACGGGCTCGCCCGTCTTCAGGTTCCAGCTGTGCAGGCCCCAACTGATGCCGTTGCGACCGGTGCCGGCGGTCCAGCGATAGAATCTGACGGTGATCCACTGCGACGACCAGTACTGGGGCTCGACGCTGATTTCGCTGGTGTAGCCGGAGCCGTTACGCCCCAGGTACTCGCGGCGCTCGCTGAAGAACTCCTCCTGGCTGTCGGGGCTGATGGCCAGGCGTTCCAGCTGTTGATTGATCTTCTTCAGCGCCGGGGCATCGCCTTCCAGCCTGAGACTGACCTGGGCGCCCTGTGTCCTGAGCTGATAGCGGTGTCCAGCGAATTCTTTGCTCTGTACCTTGACCGGCAACGGCGCGGCCTCCAGCGGCGCGTTATAGGCATCGCTGCCACAGCCCTCGGTGCTGGTGCGCGTCAGTGCCAGAGGCAATGGCGTGTCGCCCGGGGCCTTGCTCCATGCGCCGCTCAGGCGGCTGCCCTGGGGCGCGTCGAGCTGCCAATACCCGGTCTGGCCGTCTTCGATCCAGGGCTCGCCGGCCTGTGCCTGGGTCAGCTGGATCGGCGTGACGAAACGCTGATAGTAGTAGCTGCCGTTGCTATTGGGAGCCGCGTTGAAGCAGGCGGTAATCGAGTGCTTCCCCAGTGTGCCTTTCCAGACTCCGGCAAGGTCGGTGGAGGCGGCGCCGGCGTAGGCAGAAGCACCGGTCAGGGCCAGGATGGCGAGGGGTTTGAGCATGGGGCGGACTTCCAGTTGTCTGACAGGGGGGCATCATAACGGATGGGCGGGTACTGATTGTTTTACTGTCATATCAACCGCTTGGTTCGGCGGCGCAGCATTGGTCGGGAGCGATTCCTGTCGTCCGATCTATTAATCTACTGAAAGAAAAATAACGCTATTTGTTGAATTGACGGGTGGTGGGTGGTACAAAATCCACCGCACTAAAGGCCGAGGCTCACCCCCAGGGCGGTAGGCGAGAGCGGGGTTGCCAATGCAACCCCATGAACGGATAACCCCCAGGCACTCGAGGCCAACATGGACGAAACGCTCCCCCTGTTCCATCACGAACCCTATCTCAGGCACGTGGAGTGTCGTATCGAGCGGCTTGAGCGCGACGATTCGGGTCAGCCTTTTGCACTGCTCGACGCAACGGTTTTCTATCCCCAGGGCGGCGGGCAACTGGGCGACCGAGGGTCGCTGCACATCGTCGGCCAGGCGGCAGGTGATGCCCAGCAGGTGCTGGAGGTGATCACCACCCGGAAGAAGGATTGGCAGATCCGCCATTACCTGGGCATCGACGACCAGGCGTTCGAGCGCCTGCAGCAATGCCTGAGCGGTGCAGGGGCCGTCGCTACCCTGGCCTGGCCGTTGCGCTACCAGCAGATGCGTATCCATTCGGCAATGCACCTGATGCATTGCATGCTCGAGCGAACCCTTGGGCATTCCCTGCCACACCCGGTCCGTTCGCCCTTGAGTGACGAAGGTGGGGAAAATCAATATGAATTCGTCGACGAGTTCGATGACCCAAGCTTGCAGCGGGCAACCGATGCCTTGAACGCGTTCTGTGCTGCGGGTCATGCAATAACGACGCAAGCCGACGCCGACCAAGGTCCGGGATACCGTTGGTGGCGATGCGGACAATGGTCGATCCCCTGTGGGGGCGTGCATGTCGCTAATACGCAAGAAATAGGACGGGTGGCTGCCACTATGAAGGTCAGGAAAAACACCACCCGAGTGGCGCTCACTCTATTCGCGGAGTCTTGATAGTCGATGCAGAACAAACAAGCCTTCGGTGCGTTCCTGAACCAGTTACGCATCGAAAGAGGCCACCTGAAGATTTCCACTTTTCTGGACGATGTGAGCCTTCCGTTTTCCGCCAACTACTACCGTGATGTCGAGTCGGGAAGAAAGCACCTGAGCATCGACGCCGTGGTCGAATTGCACGACTGTCTTGGCCTCGATCCGGCCAGTAAATCGAGCTTCGATTACTACTGGCACTACTTCCGCGACCTGTTGCCTGCCCAGGTGCATGAAATGCTGTTCGGCAAGGGCGTGGAGGTCACGGACCTGCCGGCCCGGCTGGAGTTGCGCGAGCACGATTCGAGAATCTTGCGCCGCGCCTTGAGCTTGAGCCGCTACGAGCGCGAATTCATCGTGACCCAGGAGATCATCGCGGCGTTCAACGAGCAGTTCGAACTGCTGCCGTTGATGACCTATCTGTACATGGTGGACAGCGCCTCGGTAGCCGAGGTCCGCTTGGTCTGCCAGCAGCTGGGCCTTGCCTATGATCAGCGAACCGAAGCGTTCCTGGCCCTGGTCGCCAAGGAGCGCAGCACCCCGCAGGCGCCCTTCGTGCGGCATGCGCCCACGCTGAGGATGCCAAGGACGGCCGAGGCCCTGGCGCTCAAGGACCGCTTCCTGCGCGCCGAGATCGATCGTTCATTGTCCAAGCCGGAGCAAAGCGAATATTTCGATGTGTCCGGGTCGTTCAAGTACAGCTCGATGGTGACGCTCAGGGACGCGGAGATCGAACAGATCCAGGACCGCCTGGTCGAGCTGTTCTCGCTGATAGAAGTGCACAACAAATCCGCGGGGCAGCTGGAAGATCCCGGTGCCCAACCCTACTTCTTCGGGCTGGTGGTGTCGGGTCGTCCGGAGTATGACGGGCGGGCGGGGCGGCCGAAGAACAAGCCCAAGGGCGCAAGCCAAGCATGATGGCGGCTGCAGCTTTGCGGTTGTGCTGAAGAGGCGCTGCCTGAGGCCGCGAGGTAGCCCGGGCCGGAACCCGGCCACCGGCTTGGCAGGAGAACACCAGGGCGGCGCTATGGCCTGTCCTGGGCAATGGCATAGGGCAGATCGACCGACGGAGCATCCGGCAGCTGGCGCAAGGATTTCACCATCAGGTAACCGACGATCTGCGCCGAACTCAGCTCGATATGCAGCATCCCTTCACCCAGCTGGAATGGGTGCAGAGGTTTAGTGTGGTGTACATCAATCATCCCCTCCACATCTGCAACATGGGTTTGGCTGAAGTTAAAACCACACGCCTCACACTGAAGCGTCCCCTGTTGCTTCAGGGCCTTGGGGCGAGTCGGTGAAACAGAGTGACTCGTCTACTCACCTGCTACACCGGAGCACGCTCGACCTAGGTCAGATTCAACCCGCCGTCTGAGAGCAGTATCTCGCCGGTCAAGTAGTCCGACTCGACCAGCATCACAACAGCTTTTGCGATGTCGTCTGGGCTAGCGGCCCTGCGCATAGGGGCGCGAGTTCGCCAAAGCTCTTGGGCCCCCGTCCATTCTGCGGTCATCGGTGTGTCGACCAAGCCAGGCGCCACAGCGTTTACGCGAACATCTGGCCCCAGCGATAACGCGAGCAAGCGGGTCATGTGATTAAGTGCGGCTTTGCTGACCGCATAGGGAATCGATGCGCCTTTAGGACGGATACCGGCATGGGAACTAATGTTGACGACGCAACCTGCTCGACGGTAACGGGCGGCATCGCGCAATGCCGACTCGGCCAATGCGACGAGGTGGAACGGCGCCACTACATTCACCTCGTTAAGTTCGTGCCACACCGTCGAGTTGGCCGAAGCAAGGTCGCCGTGGGGAATGACTCTGCTGATACCGGCGTTATTGACCAGTACGTCGAGCTGCCCCCATGCGGCGATCGCCTCGTTAACCAGCCTGACCCTGTCAGCCTCGACCGCAAGATCAGCTTGCACGTAAATAGCCTGCTTCATTTCGCCAGCCATAGCGCGTCCCCTATCCGCAGAGCTTCGCGAATGGATCACCACCGCATAGCCTGCCTGGCTCAGTACACGTGCAATGGCTGCGCCGATACCGGAAGTGGATCCTGTAACCAAGGCGACACGTAATACGTTATCGATTGTCGGATTGGGGGGCATATGGATTTCTCTAATGGGTTGCTAGAAAGCCAGCACCGGAGCACTAAGCGAGCCATGTCGGCTTCAGGCGGTCACGATGGGCATTCAAATCAGGTTGGCGCTTACCAGGTAAACCGTTGCGGTGAAGGGGATACCGGTTCAGGGCAAGAACGAACTCGTCGCTTCTCCAGGCACGGTTGGATTGATTGGGGAAGGTGCAGGGGGGCACTATCCGTAGGTTTCCCGATTCGCTGTACGAAACAGCGTAAGAGGCCGTAAGGGTATTCTTTTCCCTACTCGTTTGGGAGGTTGTCGACCAACCAAGGCAAAACCTGCTCCGAATTCCAGTAGAAACCGCGTGACATGCTGTACCAGGGCATGTTCGATATCGCGCTCGTTTGCCTCTCGGTTGACGTCGAGCAAGTCGAATACATGAGGGGCTTTCAGTACCTGCTGGGCCAGGTCCGGGTTGGAGGCTGGCAGTTGGGTTGAGAAGTTGGCTTGTGCCATGCCTTCACGCGCCAGCAAGCGAGTTTCGGTGTGCATGCCCAGTGCACTTCGGGCCGTAATCAACGGCTCGTTGGGCGTAGGCTAGGCGTTCTTGTGGAGCTTTCAGCTTGGTGATCAGCAGCAGAGTGTGGCCCTATGGAAATTGTCCAACAGCCTGTTGGACAATTTCAGAATCGGGCCAGGCCTCGGCAAAGCCGCGTCACCTGCAACACCTCCTTTTGCGCCTGACCCCAGTGCTCTTGCTCGGCCTCGGGCTCATCACCTCCACCGCCCAAGCCAACCCCACTGCCACCTACCGCGGCACCCTCGGCGATACCCCGGTGGAACTGGCGCTCACCTACGACTCCCAATACGGCGGCGGTATGTCCGGCTATAGGTTTTCCGAGTCCGAGCGCCTGCCGATGGCGTTGGAATCCACGCCTTTCCATCCCGGTCCTGGGCTCTTGATCAACATCATGGACAACCCGACCCTGCCTGCGGCGGTGGTGTCGTTGCAGCCGTTCGCCGAGGGTGCTGATTCGTTGCTGGGCAGCCTGGTGGATACCTTGCAGTTGCAGGGTGAGGGGGAGCAACTGCGGGTTGTTTTCAAGGGCTGCAAGCTCCCGGGGTTTCGCTGGAACGAGGGCGGTGGGAGCTTTGCGCCGTTGCCTTGAGGCCCGTTCGCTTGCGTTCTTGGGCGTCGGGGCGGTGTCGATAGTTTCGATATTTATGCTGGCGAGGGCGGTCTTGCAACCGCCGTCTGTGCAGTGATGCGCAAGACGCTGCACATCGTATTTGGCGTGCTCAAGTCGGGCCATCCTGATGACCCGAAATTGGCGCTTGCCCGGTAACGGGCAAGACGCTGTCTACAGGGGCCCGCTTTGTGTGGCCGCTGCCGCAGGCTGCGCACGCCTCGGGACGAGGCGCGGGCTCAGAAATTGATCGAGGCGCTCAGGCGTGCGCTCAGCGGCGCGCCCTGGAACAGGTAGTCGTCGCCCAGGTACTCGCCGACGTCACGCCAGTAGCGCTTGTCGAACAGGTTGTCCACGGTCAGGCGGAACACCGTTTCATGCCCGTCGATGCGGGTGCTGTAGCGGCTGCCGATATTGAAGATCGCGTAGCTGCCGGCGCTGACGTTGCCCGTGCGATCGGCGTACTTGCTGGCGCTGTATTGCATCCCGCCCAGCAGGGCCAGGCCGTCGAGCCAGGGCAGGGCGTAGTCGCCCTGGAGGCTGGCCCGCAGGCGCGGCACGTTGAGGGCCTGGTGGCCTTCGTAGGCCGGGGTGCCGGTGCCTTCGACCCGCGCGCGGATCGCCGCAACGCTGGCGGCGATCTGCAAGCGCTGGGTGGCCCAGCCATTGGCCGAGAGTTCCAGGCCGGTGTTCTTTTGCTGGCCTTGCTGGATATAAGTGAACTGGCCATCGCCGTCCGGGCGCGCGTACTGGTAGGCCTGGCGCATCTGGAACAACGCAGCGGTGAAGCTCATGCGCTGCCAGTCGTACTTGACCCCGGTCTCGATCTGCCGCGATACGGTGGGGGCTAGGGTGGTGCCGCTATTGCGTGTGGAAAAAGGCGCCTGCCCACCCAGGGACAGACCCTTGCCGTACTGGGTGTAGAGCGACAGGTTGGCCACCGGCTTGTAGATCAGCGCCGCCTGGGGCAGGAACATGTAGCGCTGGGTATGGCGTTCACGCGCGCCATCCTTGTCGAAGCTTTCTTCATCCAGGCGCACTTCACGCCCACCCAGAACGGTCTGCCATTGCTCGTTGAAACTGATGCGGTCGCTGAAGAACAGGCCGTATTGGCGACTGTCCAGACGTTTGTGGGAGTCGTTGAGGGCCCCAGCGTAGCGGCGGAGGGTATCGGGTTCGCTATTGATATTGCCGCTGTCGAACGATTCGTTGATAGGTTCACGTCGATCTACCACTCGGCGGAACGCGCTGGTGCCCAGGCTCAGCTCATGCCCCAGTCCTCCTGCATCGAAACGACCATTGAGCACTGCCTGGATTTCATCGTTGCGACGGGTGTCGTCGGGGCTACGGAAATCGTAGATATCGTAGTTGCCTTCCGGGCTGAAAAAATTAGGCACTGCGATATCAGAGCAACTGGTGGATTTGTAGCACCCCCACGCAAACGAGCTGTAGTCATCGATCACCACCCGGCTACGCGAGGCGCTCAAGTTGCCTTTCCAGTCGTCGTTGAAGCTGTACTCGAAGTTGCCGCTGATGTTCAGCGATTCGTTGGTCACCGGTTTCGAGCCGCTCTGGTGGGCCAGCAGCTTCTTCGGCGAGGCGTGGTGCGGCAGCGCCGACCCGCCCAGCAGCTGGTAGCCAGGGGCCGAGCGCTGCTCCTTGTTCTGGTATTCGATGTCCAGTTGCAGCAGGGCATTGGGGCTGATGTGCCAGTCGAAGGCCAGGGAGG